>CALKAN010000395.1 GCA_937983035.1 uncultured Paenibacillaceae bacterium
ATCCCGTTCATAAAAAGGATGCCGGCACAGCACATGCTCCAACTCCGCGCCTTTCATCGATGCCAGAATGTTCACCTGTTCCCATGCGAGCTCTTTCTTTAATCCTTCGATGAGCTCAGAAGCAATGACAAATTTGCGGCCGTCAGCGTCCACCAACGCATATTCATACTCTGGATGCAGACAGATCGCCAAATTGGCCGGAAGCGTCCACGGCGTCGTCGTCCAAATGATGATCGCTGCGTCTTCTGGCAGCTTGCCTTTGCCGTCTTTCACATCAAACGCGACATAGATTGAAGGAGATTTCTTGTCGTGATATTCGATCTCCGCCTCTGCCAAGGCGCTTTCGGACGAAGGAGACCAATAGATCGTCTTCAAATCTTTGTAGATGTACCCTTTTCTGAACATTTCACCGAATACTCGAATCTGCTGTGCTTCAAACTCCGGATAAAGCGTCAGATAAGGATTGTTCCAGTCACCGCGCACGCCCAGCCGCTTAAAAGCTTCTTTCTGCTTTTCGATCCATTGCATCGCATATTGCTTGCACGCTTCCCGAAACTCGGCCACGCTCATTTTATTGCGGTCTACTTTCTTCCGCTGCAAAATCGCCTGCTCGATCGGCAGACCGTGCGTATCCCAGCCCGGCACGTATGGGGCATCGAATCCGCTCATCGATTTGTATCGAACGATGATGTCTTTCAATATTTTGTTCAAGGCATGACCAATATGAATGTCCCCGTTGGCAAACGGCGGGCCGTCATGCAAAATAAATTTTTCTTTTCCTTTGTTGCGCTCTTGCACTTTTTCGTAAATGTCGTTATCATCCCACCACTGCTGCATCTTAGGTTCTGCTTGAGGCAAATTGCCCCGCATCGGAAATGCCGTCTTGGGCAAGTTCAACGTTTTTCCGTAATCCAATTCATATACCTCCCTTTTTAAAAAAAGCTTATCAAACAAAAAAAACCTCTCATCCTCAAGGGACGAGAAGCTCGCTCGCGGTACCACCCTTATTGTCCAACCGTGAAAAACGCCTGCAATGATCAGCTGTTTGCTTGCAGCGCGCACTTCGGACATCTCAAACCATCGTTAACGGCAATGACCCGGCAAAAGGTACTGCTGCATGCACGCAGGTTCCCAGTTGCACTCCTGGGTGATTTTCCCGCCGGTTAACAAGATTAGGCTCACACCATCCCTAACTCGCTGACTTGCGCTCCGGGGTACTCTTCCCATTCTTCATTTTAGGCAATATGAAAATGATCGTTTTATCATCATGACAGTAATTTTATAATGCAGTATATCCAAAAAAAGTTCCTTCGTCAATGATCTTCATGCCTTCATACGACTTTGTCGTCGGCATTGCCGAATGCGTCGATGCGCTTCATGTCGAACGATTCCAGAGAATCCCAATCTTTGTCTTTCAGCATCTCCAGCTGAGCTTCCAAAAGTGAACGGAACCGCGTGCGGTAAATCGCTGCTTGTTTTTTCAGTTCTTCCATTTCCATCGCGATTTTGCGTGATTTGCTAAGAGACTCATTAATGATGCGATCTGCATTCTTCTCTGCTTCTTTAATGATCAGTTCCGCTTCTTTCTTTGAATTTTGCTTCAGTTCATCTGCGGTCTCCTGCGCAACGACGATCGTTTTGCTTAACGTTTCTTCCATTTGCGCGAATTGATCCAATCTTTCTTTCATTTTGGCATTTTCTTCTTTTAACGCTTTATTTTCGCGGATCAACGCTTCGTAATCTTTAATGATTTCGTCTAGAAACTCATTGACTTCATCTTCATCATAACCGCGCAAACGCCGCGAAAATTCTTTATTATGTATATCTAACGGAGTTAATGCCATCATCTTACCTCCTCAGTCATTCTCGCCATTTAGAAATATTTCTATTCATTTTCGACAATTGTGTGCTCAATTCCTGCTGTTTCTGCAATTTTCACAATAATTTCCCTATTGTGACGCGCATTCTTCCTTTTTTTGTCGGACCTTCGACGGCCATGATGCGGTATCGGCCATATCCTCTCAGCGAAAGAACGTCCCCTTCCCCGACTTCAGCTGCCGGATTCTGCTCCACCTTCCAATTCACTTTGCAATCGCCTGCCTTAATCGGCTGCAAGATCTTGGCTCGACTCATTCTCACCGCTTCGCTTAATACGTTGTCCAAACGGAGGGATGCAACAGAACAGCTTTGTTCAACGTATTCTTCCGCAGCCGGCTTCAGTTCGTCTAAAGCGATTTCGGAAGCCGTCACTTGCACGCGATGCACTTGATGCAAATGCATGACGATGTACGGCGCGATCTCTTCTGCAAGGACGCAATGACAGAAGCCGTCATGCATGTAAATATCTCCAAGCTTGTCCCGTTTAATGCCGAGTCCTAACAGCGCCCCCATCACATCGCCGTGCTTTAAATCAGCAAAACGCTGATCCGTGGAAGCAATCGAAAGGACAGCCAAGCCAAAGTCTTCCCTGTCCACTTCTTCGTAATGCGGCGCAAGCACTGCTCGCTTGCGTTCTGCAGACGGGACGCCGCCATCCAATTGGAACTGCACATCCGGCTCTCTGGATGCCATCGTTTCCAATATGTAAGCTTGACGGGGATCAAGAAAGTCTGTCCGTCTCTTCTGATGCCGATGCAATGCCAGATCAATCCATTCTGCCGCGCGATCAATAAAGGAGTGTTCTTCAGGACGAAAATGCTGATATATGTTCATCTTGCCCGCCTCATCTAAACAGGATCGTAAAGATGTAATCTACGCCTTGCGCAACAAAACCGAGCGCGAAAATTGCGACGATCGGCGAAAGATCGATCATTCCGCCAATCGGAGGAATGAATCTGCGAAAAATGGATAAGTAAGGCTCCACCACTTTGCCGATCATTCGGCCGATCGACGTGTCGCGTGCATTGGGAACCCAGGACAGCAGCACATAGGCGATAATCAAATACAGATAAATTTGATATAATGTTGCAACGAATGAAAAATTAAATGTAAACAATCGATCACCTCATGTCTTCAAGTTCGTCATTGCGGAACAACTCAGTAATGGCTCCTTGGATTTCAACGTTATCCGGCGTGCACAGAAAGATGTTCGGGCCGATCTTAGAAATATTTCCGTTAAGAGCGTAGACGGTGCCGCTCAGAAAATCGACAATGCGAAGCGCTTGATCCGCGCGCACGCGCTGCAAGTTCACAATGGTCGACCGCCTCGACCTTAAATGAGCCTCAAGTTCTTGCGGCGGTTCGTACTAACGCGGTTCAGGCAGCACGACTTGCGTTTTCGTCTGCGAGTGTATGCTGACAATATTCCCTTTCTGCTTGCGCGATGCATGCGCAGGAACATCTTGCTGAACCGCATCGTCATCCATATGATGCTCCTGTTCGATGACTTCTTCTTGCAAACCTAAAAAGCTCATCACCTTATTCATCACGCCCATGATAGACCCCTCCTTTAATCAGTGCCGATCATTGCCGACCAAAACGGTGCCCAAACGCAGCCAAGTGGCCCCTTCCTCAATCGCAACTTCAAAATCGTTCGACATCCCCATCGATAATTCCGTGAGCTCATCGGCGAAAACACCGGCTTGATTTAACTCTGCCAACAGCTCGCGCAGTCCGCGAAAGACGCCGCGCGTATCTTCAGGATCCGGTTCATGCGGCGCCATCGTCATCAATCCGATGACATGAATGCGGTTCATCAAAGCGATTTCTTTCGCAAACGGAATCAGTTCCTCCGGCTGAAGTCCATGCTTTGTTTCTTCTCCAGACACATTCACTTGAATAAAACAAGGCATGGGAGCTGCATCTTCCGGCATGCGCTTCTGTATTTCTTTCGCCAAAGACAGCCTGTCCAACGAATGAATATAATCAAAATAAGGAAGAACGTCCTTCACTTTGCGGGATTGCAAATGTCCGATAAAATGCCACTTCGCTTTGTCCCCGATTGCCAGACGCTTGTCCTTTGCTTCAGGCCAGCGATTTTCGCCAATGTGCGCATAGCCTGAAGCGATCACTTCATCCGTTCTTTCCAGCGATACATATTTCGTCACGGCAACGATATTGATCTCTTCCCTCTTCCGTCCGGACCGCTTGCATGCCGCATCGATTCGTTTCTCCACTTCTTCAATTTGCTTCTGCAATGTCATGATCCCATCACCTCGTTTGCCATCCAATCCAGCTGGCCATGCGACCCGTTAACCCCCGATCTCTGCGATGTGAAAAAAAACGGTTCGCATCGCATCCCGTGCAATATTTCGTCACCATAATATTTTCTGGAAAAATGCCTGCTTTAATCATAATCTGTCGATTGCTTTCTTTCAAGTCCAGCATATATTTCCCTTCGCCGTTCGGACGGGCGACAGCATGCTCCGGCAGCATTCGCTGAAAGAGATCGGCAATCCGATGATCCACTTCATAGCAGCATGCCCCGATGGAAGGCCCGATCGCTGCTTGAATGCGACTGGGATCTGCCTGCATCTCATCGATCATCTTGCGCACCATGACCTCTGCTATGCGCGCTGCCGTGCCTTTCCAACCTGCATGCGCCAGTCCAATAATTTGTTTTTTCGGCTCAAAGAAGTATAAAGGAACGCAGTCCGCATAGAAAGAAACAAGACAAATATTTTTTTCTTGCGTCAATAAACCGTCCGCATCCGCAATCGCTTCTTCTCGCGAGAGGCTTCCTTTGCCTCTGTCCGATTTCCCGGCAATCACCACATGATTCGAATGCACTTGCTCCGCGCATGTCCAAGCATCGAGCTCAAAGCCAATTTCAGTCATCAGCCGGCACCTGTTCTCAAGCACTGCTTCTTCATCGTCGCCGACATGAAGCGCCA
>CALKAN010000396.1 GCA_937983035.1 uncultured Paenibacillaceae bacterium
GTTTGCGTTCCGCCGCCCGAACAGCCGGTCACTCCGATTTTATCTCGGTCCACTTCCGGACGCGTGCATAAGTAATCAATGGCGCGCATCGCATCATGAAGAAAATAGCGGGCTAATTGATCGCCCAGCGGCAAGCATTGTTTGCCGACATGTTCGTGTTCCCGAACGGAAGGCTCAACCAGCAATTTTCCGGTATCGCGATCATAGTAGCTCAGCCTTTCGCCTTGCCCGATCGGATCTGTCGTGAATACGATCAAGCCCGCGCGGACGAGATGTTGAGACACCGTCTGGTACAGATCGGCATGCTTCCCTTCATGGCTGTGCCCGCATAAGTGAAGCACCGCCCCAGTCGGCTTCTCAATCCCTTCCGGAATATACATGTTCGCCGTCACCCATTGTTTCGGCCGAGATTGGAACATCACCTTTTCAACAATACAGCCCTTCCCTTGAACCGTTCCGGTAATTTTCGCATGCAGCGGCGCATCGCTCGGCGGAATGCCTCCGATTGACGCAATGAAAGCTTCGCGCATGAACTTCCGGCGCGCATCCAATTGATCTGCAGAAGCAATGGCATCTCTCGCCCGATCCCCTTGTGCGAACGCTTCCAATGATCGACTGTAAATGTGCTGCTTCAGCTGATCTTTCACATCGTACAGATCGATGATGAAATGTTCCAAGTCTTGAACTTTCAAGCTCCTCCTGCCCCCTTGCTGCGTTTCAACTTTAAACGAATGATACACCGATTTCCAATTATTGTGAAGCTTGCTGCAAAAATTGATTCATTTTCTCATCGGCTTCGCTTAAGACCGTGTTCACATCCGTGCCGTTATAATATTGATAAAAAGCTTCTTTCAAGAAGTTGCTCGCTTCGGTTGTATACCGCGGACGCACAGGAGAATTGATCATTTTCCCTTTAAACATCCCTGCAATGTTTTTGCCTTGAGCATAATCTATGTCAGCGGCGAACTCTGCTTCGAACTTCGGATCGGCCAGCGGTGATTTGCGCGCCGTCTGTCTTGCCATCGCCAGCTGCGTCTCATCGGAAACCGTCTCAATGATCACTTTCATCGCATCTTCTTTATGCTCGCTCGCTTTCGTAATGAAAGTCAGATGGGCATCGATATCGTTGTACACGTTCGGTCGTTCCGGGAAGCTGGGATACTGAGCCACATCCCAATTCAGACCATTTTCAGTCGGTTCCTTCAGATTAAAAACAATGTTGTTTCCGTCATACATCGCCGAATTCCGCTCATTATAGAAGTTAGTCGCAGGACTGACTCCATTTCTCACTTCGGCATCGGTCCACTCATTGCCGGGAATCGAAATGATTTCTTTCATCTTTTCAAAAATAAACCTCCATTCCGGCGTATTGAGCGTCGATTGATTCGTTTCCGGATCATAAAACGTATTGCCTAATATGCGCTGAAAGCGCGTGAGCGCATACGGATCAAGACCGCGAATTTGCATATTGTTATACTCGCGGGTCATTCTTTTGCCAAGCTCAATCGCTTCATCCCAAGTCATGCCGTCTTCCGGGTAGCCGACGCCAAAAGCATCGAAATAATCCATATTATAAAACAGCGCGCTGAAATTCAGTGCATACGGCATGCCGTTCAGAGCCCCCGGTCCCGTCACAGCCATCGCTTCCACCACGACCGGATCGAATCGCCCCAAATCCAAATCCAGTTTCCTCGCTAGTTCCGACATGTCATACATTAGATCCAATTCCTGAAAACGGCCGAAGTTGCCGTTATGCGTCAAGATAAGATCAGGCGTTTCTCCCGCAGTCACGAGCGTATCAATGTTCGTCGTCGATGTTTGCTCCAGCGTAATGTGCGGATGTTTTTTCTTCACCGGATCTTCAAAGATCAACCGAAAATGTTCTTCGCTCAGCCCATTCCCATTCAGCACCGTAATCGTAACCGGCTCATTGTCTTTTCCGCCTGCCTCTTGTCCATCCGACGATTCCATCTCAGACGGGCTCGAACTGCACCCGCTCCATGCTAAAACTGCCAACGCCAAGATCAAAACAAACAACAATTTATTCCTCTTAATCAATGCAATCCTCCTCCATTTTGAAAACGTTAACAATTTTACAGAAACGAATAAATGAGGCCAGCCCCCTTTCTTATGCAACATCCTTTAAAATGCATATTCACCATGGCAGCTTTCCATTACGAATTTTGGTACGAAAAGATAAAATTGTACAAGGTTTTTCATCCAAAAAGCACACAAAAAAACCCGCATCCGACAGTGACCATGCCAGACGCAGGGTGATCAGTTTATATGCGGTGGGTTTCTCCATTTGGAAAAGCAATCCACGCTCCCCATACAGGGAGCGACTCGCGTATTCGTTCGATCAGCATCGATGAGAACGCTATTTCAATCCACGCTCCCCCCATACAGGGAGCGACCGCGAAATATAGTGTCTAGGAAATTAAGAAAACTATATCTAGTATTTCATCCTAGCATAAACTATATTTTTCACCATTTTATTATACATATTTTAGTAAATAGATTCGAAAATCGTGCGGCGAAACTCCCGGAATTTTTATGTGAGCTTCATGTTC
>CALKAN010000397.1 GCA_937983035.1 uncultured Paenibacillaceae bacterium
ATGCTTTGTGAAAAAGCCCGTTGCCGCCTCGGCTGCATTATCTGTTCCGACGACGAGCAAGCCGTATTCCCCCGCGATCGCATATTGAACGGTCATGCGGATTCTCGCTTTTACATTTCCTTTGTGGAAGTCGGCCAGTTCCTGTTTAAATGCAGCTGCATGCGTTCTCGTTAGTGCATCGACCGTTTCTTTAATATTGCATGTCACCGTTCGATCCGGTTGAATAAATGCGATCGCCGCTTGGGCATCTGCTTCATCTTTCTGCATGCCGTAAGGCATGCGGACAGCGATAAACTGAGCGCTGCAGCCTTCAGCGCGCAGCTCCTCAGCTGCCATCTGCGCCAAACGGCCGGCAAGCGTGGAATCTTGTCCGCCGCTGATTCCGAGCACAAATCCTTTTGCGCGCGCTTGTTTGCAATAGTCTTTCATAAATTGCACTCGCATGCGAATTTCCGATGCCGGGTCAATCTCCGGTTTGACATGCAGCGTTTGGATGATTTCCGCTTGTTTTGGATCCATCATTCATCCCTTCTTTCTTCGGTTTAAAGCCGTTCGATCCATGCATAGATCAGCCCTGATAAACGATATGCCGCACCGGCAGCGCACGTCTGAAGCTCAGTCGCTGCCAGTTGCGGCAATCCATTCAATGCAGCTTTGAATCGTCCATTTCCCGCTGCACCTTTTTCATCACTTCTTCCATGAGCCTTCTCTTGTTGTCCCAGCATGCCTGGCTGAGATCTACCGGATACTCTACCGGGTTCAGCGTTCGTTTGTATTCGTCCCACAGCAGATCCAAACTGCTTTTCACATACGCTTGGATTTCATAAATATCCGGCAGTTCATAGACGAGCTTCCCGTCTTTAATAATCGTATGGTGAAGCTCCCTGGCTTCAAAGTTCGTCACAAACTTCGCGATGTGCGTATGAATGGGATGGAACATTTTCAGCCGTTTTTCTGCCTGCGGATTTTCATGCTCCAGAGCAATATAGTCGCCTTCTGATTTCATGCTCTCCTTATTAATGATCCGATACACTCGTTTTAATCCCGGCGTTGTGACTTTTTCCGGATTGGCGCTGATCTTGATCGTATCCATCATTTCGCCGTGCTCATTTTCAATCGCAGTCAGTTTGTATACGGCTCCCAGCGCGGGTTGGTCATAAGCGGTGATCAGTTTCGTTCCGATGCCCCATACGTCGATTTTCGCCCCTTGCGCCTTTAAGTTTAAAATCGTGTCCTCGTCCAAATCATTCGACGCGTAAATTTTCGCATCCGGAAAGCCTGCATCATCGAGCATTTTCCTCGCTTGTTTGGACAAATAAGCCAAGTCGCCGCTGTCCAAGCGAATGCCCTTGAAATTGATCTTGTCGCCGAATTCTTTCGCAACTTTAATGGCGTTTGGCACGCCGGATCTCAACGTATCGTAAGTGTCCACCAGAAAAACACAATCTTTATGCGTGCTCGCATATTTTGCAAATGCCGTGTATTCATCTTGATATGCTTGAACCATCGCATGCGCGTGCGTTCCTACGGAAGGGATGCCGAAGATTTTCCCTGCCCGAACGTTGGATGTGCCGTCAAAACCGGCAATGAAAGCGGCCCTCGTCCCCCAAATCGCGGCATCCATTTCCTGCGCCCGGCGCGAACCGAATTCCATCGCTCCGTCATCGCCAATGACATGCTTAATGCGGGAGGCTTTCGTTGCAACCAGCGTCTGATAATTGATAATGTTTAAAATCGCCGTTTCAATCAGCTGACCTTGAGCAAGCGGCGCTTCGATTTGCATAATGCCCTCATTGGCAAAGACGACTTCCCCTTCTTTCATCGATTTGACCGTGCCTGTGAAACGAAGATCTTTCAAATAAGCGAGGAAGTCTTCCTCATATCCTTCGCTTCTTAAGTAATCGAGATCACTGTCGGTGAAGCGAAACTCCTGAAGATATTGCACGACCTTCTCCAATCCGGCAAAAACCGCATAACCGTTGCCGAACGGAAGCCTTCTGAAATACACCTCGAACACCGCTTTTCGCTCATGCATGTTGTCCCGCCAATACACTTCCGCCATATTGATTTGGTACCTGTCTGTGTGAAGCGCCAATCCGTCGTCGGCATAAAGTTGTCTGTCCATCGAAAACTCCTCCCGTTAAACGACCGTTGCTCCCAGCGTGTTTTTGAAATGGCGCAGCGCCCACTCATGTCCTTGCTGGTCAAAGCTGGCGACGCCTTTTTCATGGATGACAATCGAAAATCCTTTGTTATAAGCATCTACAGCCGTATGAAGCACGCAGATGTCCGTGCATACTCCGACGATGTGAATTTCGGTGATGCCTCTTGCCCGCAGCTGAATTTCAAGGTCTGTTCCCGCAAAAGCGCTGTATCGCGTCTTATCCATCCAATAGACGTTTTCGTTGTTTTTGTTCGCTTGATAAATATCGTTTAATTTCCCGTACAAATGGCGGCCGGCCGTGCCTGCAATATTGTGCGGCGGGAACAGTTTCGTCTCCGGATGCAATTCATCCCCTTCCCGGTGAATATCAATGGCAAACACGACAAAATCTCCATTGTCAATAAACTCCTTTGTTACGGCGGTGATTCCTTCTTCAATCGCCTGCCCGGGCTTGCCGCAAGTCAACGCCCCCTCATCAGCAACAAAATCCCACGTATAATCCACATTGATCAACGCTCTTTTGACGGTCATGGCCTTTCCTCCTCCACATTTTAACATTTGTATATTTGTTAATGAATACATGTAGAAAAAATTAATATCTAGCACTGTAAATCGATTTGCTGAATTCCACGTCTACGAATCGGTAAAGCTGCGTCGGCTTCTTGGAAGTTCTCGTCGTCTTCTTGCCTTTCACCTCTTGTATAAACGGCAGCGACTTGATCTTTCTCGCAAATGCCGGATCGCTTGCGATCGCTGGATCGTTCGTCACTGTTAACAGCACGGACTGCAATTCAGAATACGTGAACTCTTCCGGCAAAAATTCTTTCGCCACCGTTGTTTCGAGCAGTTCCCTTGAAATGACTTCCACTGCATCTCGAATGATCTTCTCATGATCAAA
>CALKAN010000398.1 GCA_937983035.1 uncultured Paenibacillaceae bacterium
TGATCGGAATGTCGTGCTTTTTCATCACTTCACGGCACACTTCGTAGCCGTCCAATTTCGGCATCATAATATCCAATATAATAATGTCAGGAAGTTCTTTATCTATCTTTTCAAGCGCTTCTTCACCATCTTGGGCTTCAATCAAATCAATATCATGTTGTCCAAAAAAAATGCGGAGAATCTCTCTGACGTTCGGATCGTCATCAGCGATCAGCACTTTGTATTGCCCCATCCGATCTCCCCCCTCTGTTGAAGCGTACACTCTTTCGTAATTATACCATAATTAAACATAAAAAGAACCGCCGGCAATTTACCGGCGGTTCTCCAGCAATTGGATACCGATGTCAGATAGATTCTCCAAATGCTGATTTTCACCATATATTGAATTATTCTGCGGCAGGCGCATCGTCAGCTTCTTCTTCGGCTTCATTCCCGTCATCTGTATCTCCATCAACATTGACTTCAGGCACCGGATCTAACAAGCTGCCAGAATTTCCGCCATTTTGTTCTTGAATGTCGCCGTCAACCGGTTCTTCGCTCGCTCCGCAGCCGGCAAGAAGCGCCAGCCCCATGCCCATCACTACGAAGATCATCATCATTTTTCTTAACATCATTATCTCCTCCTTCGATCGATAAGATTCGTTTGGTTTCTCTCTCTGGTTATCATCTTATCGCGAAAAAATGAACAGACTATTGCCAATCTGTTAACATTTATGAAGGAGATTTTAAAATTTATTGGAATAGAATAGAAAATATTAAATTACAAGCGATAATATTTAATTAATGCCTGCGTGCCGTCGTTTTCAAAGCCGGCATCGGCTAAACGCTGATATAAGCTTTCAGCTAATTGCAAGCCGGGCAGCTCGATATTCATTTCTTTTGCAGCTTCCAATGCGATGGCCATGTCTTTCAAAAAATGTTTGATATAGAAACCCGGCGCATAATCCTCATTCAGCATGCGGGGAGCCAAATTGCTCAAAGACCAGCTTCCAGCCGCGCCTGCCTCAATGCTTTGCAGCACGCGGCGCGGATCGAGCCCTGCTGAGTGCGCGTAAACGATCGCTTCGCATACCCCCATCATATTGGAAGCGATGGCAATTTGATTGCACATTTTCGCATGCTGTCCGGAACCTGCCGGCCCTTGCAAAACAACATTCGTCCCCATTTGCAGCAAGATAGGTTTTACGTTTTCAAAATCCGCTTCATCGCCGCCGACCATTATCGTCAGTTTCGCATCTCTTGCGCCAATGTCGCCGCCCGAAACGGGCGCGTCCAATGCTTTTAAATGTTTCTTGGCCGCCTCTGCATAAATTTTCTGCGCCAAACTCGGTTTTGAAGTCGTCATATCGATCAAATAAGTTCCCGGCTTTGCACGTTCAACGATTCCGCCTTCCCCCAAGTAAACTTTCTCCACATCATGCGGATATCCCACGATCGTAATGACCACATCCGCCTGCGCCGCCGCTTCGCCCGGGCTTTCGCACCAAACAGCGCCGCGTTCCTCTAATTCTTTCGCTTTCTCCCGCGTGCGGTTGTACACGTACAGTTCATGACCCGCGTTCAGCAAATGCCCCGCCATGCTTTTTCCCATCACGCCTGTTCCGATAAATGCGATTTTTTTCAATTGTGACATTGCAGCTTCCTCCCAGCTCCTATTTTTTTCATTTTAAAAAGAGTATAATACAGGTTAAACATAATTTGAATGGTGGAGGAGTATTTGCAACAATGACAGGCATGAAAATTTTAGGATCGATCGCAGCCATCATCATTGCATTCATCGTTCATCCAGGGCTGGGAATGCTGACGCTCGCATTGCTCTTTCTGTATTTAATTTGGGCGGGCAGGCCGAGATTGTACGCATACCGCGGAAGCGTTCAATATGCGAACGGGGACGTGGAAGGAGCACTGAAATATTATGAAAAAGCTTATTCACTTCCCGGGATCAAGCCGAACCAGCGAATCGGATACGGATATTTGCTGCTGAAGCTGGGCGATTTGGACAAAGCAGAAAAAGTGATCACAGACGTGTTGAAAGAAAAGCTGAATCGCGACGAAACGATCGTGGCTTATTCCAATTACGCCATCTTGCAATGGAAAAAAGGCGATTTGGACGGAGCCATTCAAACGCTTGAAGAAACGCTGGCCAATTATAAAAATACGACGCTGTACATCAGCTTAGGTTACTTTCTGATTGAAAAAGGCGATCTGGAGCGCGCGCTCGCCTTTAACCGGGAAGCGTATGAATTTAATGATTCTGATCCTGCCGTTATGGACAACTACGCCTATTGCCTTTATTTAAAAGGCGAACTAAACGAAGCGGAATCCATCTATGAAAAGGCAGCCGAAAAAAATCCGCGTTTCCCAGAATTTTATTACAATTACGGACTGGTCTTGTCTGCGCTGAATAAGTTAGACGAAGCAGAAAGCCAGTTTAAAAAATCATTGGAAATGAAGCCCTCCCTCATAAACGCGGTAACAAAAGAAAAAGTCGATGAGCAGCTGCGGATCATACAAGAAAAAAGAAGTGAATTGCAATCTTAACGTGAGCATCGAAACGAAAGCACCGCGCAATAATGCGCGGTGCTTGCCATATTTCCCCCTCTTTATTCTCCATGCAGAACATATTGCGCGATATTTTTGGAGTGGTCGCCAACGCGTTCCAAGTTGCTTAATATGTCTAGAAAAACTGCGCCCGAATTGCCGGAACATAAATTTTGATTCAATCTTCGAATATGATTTTTCCGATACGTTTTTTCCATTTCGTCCAATTCTTCTTCTTTCTCCAGCACCATATTGGCTTTGTCCGGATCATGCTTATCCAGTGCGTCGAGGGCCAACATAATCAGCTCGTCCGCTTTTTGGATCATTTGATTCAGTTCTCCCATCGCTTCTTCGGAAAATTCAACTTTCTTGCTTTCAGAATAATCCGCCAGCTCCATAATGTTCTCGGCATGGTCGCCAATCCGCTCGATATCATTGATCGACTGCATAAGAATCGATGCCTTGGTCGATTCTTGCTCATTTAATGAAGCTTGCTGCAAGCTGACCATATATTCCGTAATCTTTCGATCCAGCATGTTGATCAGTTTTTCCTTTTGCACCGACATGTCTCTTGCTTCCTCATCCCGCGTCAAAAAGTAGTTCGTCGCGTCTTGCAAGCTTTCCCTGGCGATGCTGCCCATCCGCAAAATTTCATGTTTCGCTTGCCCTAATCCGACGGACGGGTTGTTCAGCAGCCTTTTATCCAAATATTTGGCCGTAAATTCTAATGTTTTCACTTCTCCAGGAATCAACTTCGTAACGATATACGCAAGCACGCCGACGAAAGGAAGCTGAATGATCACATTGGAAATATTGAAAAAACCGTGCGCATAAGCGATTTGCATGCGAATGTCCGCATGCGTAATCGAACCGAGCCAAGAGATCAAATCGTGCACAGGCCTTAAGGCGATAACAAATAAAGCGGCGCCGAGTAAATTGAAAATTACGTGAACGGCTGCCGCTCGTCTCGCTGCCAATGTTGCCCCGATCGATGCCAGCACCGCAGTGATGGTCGTGCCGATGTTATCCCCAAACAGCACCGGCAGCGCCTCACGCAGCTCGATCATTCCTTCGCCGGCCAACGTCTGCAAGATTCCGATCGCAGCCGTGGAGCTTTGAATAATCACCGTAAAGACCGTGCCTACGAATACGCCTAACAGCGGGTTCACCGACAATTGTGCAATAAAATCATGGAACAGTTGCAGATTGCTCAATGGCTTCACGCCGCTGCTCATCGTGGACAGCCCCAGAAACAGCATGCCGAAGCCAAACAAAATTTGTCCGATATATTGCACATTTTTTTTCTTAAAGAAAAACAGCAAGATAGCGCCTGCCGCAATGACAGGCAGCGCATAATCTTCAATTTTCAGCCCGATGATGAACGCGGTCATGGTCGTCCCAATATTCGCGCCCATAATAATGCCGATCGCCTGCCGCAATGTCATCAAGCCGGCATTGACGAGACCGATCGCCATCACAGTTGTTCCGGATGATGTCTGGATGAGAACGGTCACAACGATCCCGATCAAAACGCCCATGAGCGGGTTCGTCGTATATTTTTCAATGATTTGCCTCATCCTGTCTCCGGCTGTTTTCTGCAGGCCGTCTGACATATATTTGATGCCAAACAAAAAAATGCCCAGCCCGCCGACAAATTTAAAGATGAGATCTTGCCAATCCACACCGCAACCCCCATTTTTTTCGTTTCCTTTTTTTGTCCACCTACATAATATAAACACATTCAGCAAGTTCCGCAACTATTTTCAGCCGCGATTCGACAATATTTATACCGTTTTCATCAAAGTTGACAGCTTCAAAGCGCGTGGTTGACGCCTCAACGGCTGGAACAGTGATTTGCATTCAGGCGGGAGTTCAATTACAATCATGGTTGATGCACAAACCGTCATATTTTCTGTTTTTTTACCTACTTTACTATCTTAACCAGGCAGTAATTTTATCAACACTTTAAAAGCAGGTGAAACATAATGAACATTGAAATTTTTCAAACGGAAGAACAGCTTGACCGCCGAGCAGCGGAAATCATTGCTGAAGTGGTGAAGACCGAAGATCATCCAACGCTGGGCTTGGCCACCGGCGGAACCCCTGTAGGCACTTACAAAGCTTTAATTGAATTGCATCAACAACAAAAATTCACGTTCAAGCATGTCCGCACAGCGAATCTGGACGAGTATGTCGGCCTGCCGAAAGATCATGAACAAAGCTATTATTACTATATGAACGAACATTTATTCAAACATATTGATCTGCCTTTGGATCAGGCTCATATCCCTGACGGCACCGCATCAGATCTTGACGCAGAATGCCGCCGCTATGATGACATTTTAGCATCTTTCGGCCGCATAGACGTGCAAATTCTCGGCATTGGACATAACGGCCATATCGGTTTCAATGAGCCCGCAGACGCGCTTCAAGCTGGAACTCACTGCGTGCAATTAACCGATGATACGATTCAAGCGAACGCTCGCTTCTTCTCTTCGATTGATGAAGTTCCTAAACAAGCGATCACGGTCGGCGTCGGACCGATTCTGAAAGCGAAGAAAATATTGCTGCTCGCGAAAGGAGAAAGCAAAGCTGATATTTTGCATCAAGCATTAAAAGGGCCGATCACTACGCAATGCCCAGCTTCCTTGTTGCAAACTCATCCGAATCTGTATGTGCTCGCAGATGAAGCTGCCGGGAGGAAGTTAAAATGAGCGAACAGCAAAAAACGGTCATCCGGCATGCAAAAATCGTTACAGAAGAAGAAACGATTCAAGACGGCGCGCTCGTCATCAGCGAAGGCACCATTGAATTCATCGGGACAGAAGAAGCATTTGCCGCTCAACAATCGTATCAAAAGCTGCCGTCTGTGGACTACGAAGGAGACTGGCTGCTTCCCGGCTTTATCGATGTCCATGTGCACGGCGGCTTCGGCCACGACTTTATGGAAGCAAACGATGCTGCGTTGGAACGCATTACGCGATTCCATGCCCAAAATGGAACAACGACGATGCTGGCAACGACGGTTACAGCTCCGAAAGAAGCCATTGACCGCGTGCTGGCCGGCGTGAACAGCTGGCAAGAAAACGAAGTTAAAGGTGCTCGCCTTGCAGGAGTGCATCTGGAAGGGCCGTTTTTAAGCAAGGTGTTCCCCGGCGCGCAAAATCCGGAGCATATGATCCCTGCTCGCATCGATTGGTTGGAAGAATGGACCTCAGCTTACCCCGGCTTAATTCGCATGATGACGTTAGCGCCTGAAGTGGAAGGCAACATGGACTGCATCGAATGGCTGAGGAAAAACAACATCGTCGCCGCTTGCGGACATACAGATGCTGAATATGAGGAAATTTTGGAAGCAAAGAAGCGCGGTCTGCAGCATGCGGTGCATACGTTCAATGCGATGAAACCTCTCCATCACCGCAACCCTGGAACGGTCGGAGCTGTGCTGACGGATGATGACATCAGCTGTGAAATTATTGCCGACGGGCATCACGTTCATCCGGCTTGCATCGATTTGCTCGTCCGTGCCAAAGGACGCGACCGGCTCATTCTCATAACGGACGCGATGTCTGCTGCAGGCATGGAAGACGGGGAATACAATTTAGGAGATTTAAAAGTTCGAGTCAAAGACGGCGTAGCTCGCCTGAAAGAAGGAGAATCATTAGCAGGAAGCACATTAACGATGATTCAAGCGTTTCGATTTTTCGTCGAAACGGTGGGCGTTTCCATAGAAGAAACAAGCCGCATGGCCAGCGGCAACCCCGCTCGCCTCATCGGCTTGGACGATGAAATCGGGTCCATCTCCCTCGGAAAAAAAGCCGACTTGCTTCGGTTGGATTCCAAGCTTCAATTGAAAGAAGTCTGGAGAGACGGTCAGCTCATCGATAACAAAAACTGACAAAATCAGCGGTTGCACCGCTGCCGAAACAAGTCGAATGATTGCTGTTCATCCATAAATTTGCGCTTGCCCGGGAAATGTTTTCTGCAACCGGGCAATTTTTTTCGTTCATGTTCCTATTTCGATCACTGTTTGCGCAGCCTCTTATTTGAGAGCAAATAATCATCATCCGCATCGATGATTTTCAAGCTGCTGTGACAACAAGGAACGACGAGCAGCATCTTCGTTCCGCTCTGAATCTCTTCGAGATGTTGTTTTTTAAAAGGAAGGAGCACATTCTCTGCCTCACAAAAATGACACGTTGAAAAATACAGGTCCTCCCCCATTTTTTCGTACGGCCACGTATGTTCAAAAGGGATCATCAGCGGTTTCCTCCAAGATGGGTGGAATAATCACTGATTTCGATCCAATCCAAGCCGGCAAACCAGTTTCTGCACAATTCAGTCCATACAGCCAAGTACGGCCGTTCAGGCGCCAATCCTTGCCCATGCGGGCCGTCTCTAAAAATATGCAATTCATAAGGAATTTGATATTTGCTGAGGGATTGGGCAAACAATATGCTGTTCTCTGCTTTCACGCCTTGATCATTTGCAGTGTGCCATAGGAAAGCCGGAGGCGTGTGCTCATCGACCTGAAGTTCGCAAGACATGGCTTCCAGCTGACTCTCATTCGTTTCTTCGCCAAGCAGCGCTGTAACAGAACCTTGGTGCCGATATGTACCAAATGAAATGACCGGATAACACAAGATAAGCGCATCAGGACGGGCGCTGACCTGATCGATCAGATCCAGCTGCTCTGGAGAAGGCACGCGTTCAGCAATCTTAGTGCTGATGGATGCTGCAAGATGGCCGCCGGCAGAAAAGCCCAAGATGCCGATCTGATCAGAGCGTACTCCAAACCGGTCTGCATGATGCCTGACATAACGCACAGCCCGCATCGCATCCCATTGCGGTATCGGATATTGATACGGCGCAAAGCGGTATCGAACGACAAAGGCGGAGATGCCGATCGAATTCAGCCATTTTGCAACAGGCTCTCCTTCATGAGCTGCGCGTTTTCGATATCCGCCGCCGGGACAAATAATAACGGCAGGCGTCTTTTCCCCAGGATTGGAAGCCAAATAAATATCGATTTGAGGTTTTTCCTGATCGATGCTGTCATTCCATCCAGGGATATTCTCAGTCCATAACAATTCATGATTATTTTCCACCATTTTCACCTCAGACAAGCTTTTTTACCTATGTTAGTACAGCTTAACCTTGAAGTAAACTCCTTTTTTTAAATCATATCCATGCAACAGACTCGCTGCTCCAGCATCAGTAATCGGAAAGGACAGTGATGTTCTTCGATTCGAGGCAGGAGTTTTTGCAAACAACTAGAATTTAATACAATAAGCAGTTCGACAATTTAACAGAGGGAGAGATGATCATGCTGCATACTGGATTAGTTTCTGTCACTTTCCGTGAACTTGCCCCGGAAGAAATTATCCGCCTCGTCGAAGATGCAGGCTTAGAAAGCATCGAATGGGGCGGTGACATACATGTTCCCCACGGCGATGTCAAGCAGGCCAAGCTTTTGGCTGAACAATGTGCGAATGCCGGCATCGCATTGCCGTCATACGGCTCTTATTACCGCGTTGGCTGCGGAGAAGACGTGAGCCCGCCGTTTGAGGCTGTCTTGGAAACCGCATTAGCCTTGGGAACAAAAGCAATTCGGGTTTGGGCCGGCAACAAAGGCACCAAAGATGCAGATGAAGCTTGGTGGCAGCAAGTGATCGAAGACGGGCAGCGAATTGCGGATGAAGCATCCAAACATGAGTTATGCATCGATTACGAATTCCACGGCAATACGCTGACCGATCGCTGGGACATGGCTGTGAAATTGTTCAATTCGATTGACCGCCCCAATGTGCGCAGCAGCTGGCAGCCGCCGACCGGCAAGCCTTACGTTGAACAGAAAGAAAGCCTTCCGCCCATCTTGCCTTATCTTGGCAATGTCCACGTCTTTCATTGGGACAACCGAACACGGCTGCCACTCAGTGAAGGGACAGCGAATTGGCAATATTATTTGGAACAATTCCGAACGACAGGGCGCGAGCATTACCTCATGCTGGAATTTGTGAAAGATAATGACCCAGAGCAGTTTAAGCAAGATGCTGCCGTTTTAAAGGAATGGCTCGCCCAAAAATAAACGCAAAAACGGCAAACGTCCGTGCATCAGGGATAATAACAAAGGGAGCGAACCGGTTGATGGTTGATTTCATCATCCGGTTCGCTTTTTTGCCGCATGATCGGCATGCTATTCATTAATTACCTAAATAATTAACTTCATTAATAATAATGTTATTCCTTCGATGAAGGTGAGCATAGTGCTGTGCGGGCTGCTTGTTTACGCATTTCCCCGCACGGTTTTCACGCCGGCTGGAAAATGCTCTTTCCATTCGCCATCTTTGTATTCAATACGAATGTTGCCTGCCGGAACTTGAATTTGCAATTTAAAAAACGACCATGTTTTAGGAATGCGCGGTTGAAAAGAAACGGTTTTCCATCCCGGCTCCGCCGGTTTCAATCCGACGATTTCTTCGATTAAAATGGGAATCGGAGCACTTGCCCATGGATGACATAAGCTCGTATTCCATTTTTGATCTTTCCCCCACGCCTCAAAACAAGTCGTCGCTCCCTCTTTCAGCATATTCCCCCAAGAACGCTTCTCATCGGACGAAATCAATTCATAAATGAGTGCATGCTCCCCTGCTTGCGCCAAAGCCTTCAATACAAAGTACGAGAAATATACTCCGCACGAAAATCGCTTCTCTTTGATCAAACGCACGATTTCCGGCACGGCTTCATCAGGCGCCAATTGAAACAACAATGGCAGCACATTGGAGTGAAGCGCATGATGGCTGCTGCCTTCAGCATCTCTAAACAATCGTTTCTCCTCGTCATAAAACGCTTGCATATAGCTTTCTTTAAGCAACGGCAATCGATTTTCCTTATGTACGCCGAGCAATTGGCGCATTTGCATCACGGTTTGATAACAACCGATATAAAAAGCGTTTAGCACATTATGGCATCCCGGTCCGATCGGCTTCGAAAGCGGGAAATCATATCCGTCTCTTAATTCTCTCGGCCAATCTACAAGATTCCACTTGTCTGTTACGAGATGAATCAAGCCGTCGCTTCGTTCATGCTTTTGAAAATGTTGGAGCAGCCTTTCCGCATAAGGATGCATTTTTTCCACAAAGCCAAGATCGCCGGTAAAACGATAATATTCCATCACTTGCATCGGCCATTGCAGCGAATAATCCGCGATCTCTTGCATCAGATGTCCAGGAACGACAGCCATTAGCCCATCGCAAATGTCTGCGCTGCGCGCAAATTGCTCAATCGCTTTGCGATATAAACGTCCATCGCCGGTTAACAGCATATGCGAATGGCCGATGACCGTATTGTCGCCCAAATATTGTCCTTTTTCCCGTGTTGGACAGTCCACGTAATGTTCCTGCGAACCAAACTTTACGCCGTTTTTGCAAATGTCAAATATGCGATTCAATCTCTCATCATCGCATCGAAACAAGCAGTTGTCATCCGGGAACGGATAATGCCTGACGACTGCATGGAAAGTATCCGGCATGACAGCCTCTTCCCCGCTGTCTTCTTCAATCACTTCCACGTAGCGAAACCCTTTGTAATCAAACGTTTCAAACCGATCCTCCTTTCCAGACAAAATCCACTTGTCTTGATAAAGGCAGCCGGAGCGCGTCTGATGCATGACGCGGTCACCGCTTGGGAGAAGCTCTTCACCGCAGCGAATCTCGACCGCGCTTCCTTCCTTTCCTTTCGCTTTCATCG
>CALKAN010000399.1 GCA_937983035.1 uncultured Paenibacillaceae bacterium
TAAACATGCGAGGATAACGTTCAGTTAAATAAGACGCAATAAAATGGCCGATACCTCTCAATTGTTCGAAAGTATATCCTTGACGGATGGGGACAAAAATTTGAATGCCTGTTGCTCCGGATGTTTTGGGCACCGATTCAATTTGCATTGATTTCAACGTTTCACCGACTATGTTGGCCGCTTCGGTTGTTCGAGAATGGTCGATGACTGAAGGATCCAGGTCAATAATCCATTCTGCAGGCAAGTCCGATCCTACATAATGAAACGAAGGATGGAATTCTAAACAAGACAAATTTCCCAGCCATATTAATGTGGGAACAGAGTCAAGCACGACATAGTTGAGTTGTTCTAATTGTGCTGTACGGACAAATGGAGGCGGAGAGGGAGGGCAGTTTTTTTGATAGAAAAATTCGCCGCCGAATCCATGCGGATATCGAATGGTCGTTAAGTAGCGGTTTTCGCAATATGGGATCAAATATGGCGCTAAACGCGCTAAGTGCTGCAAATAATCAAGCTTAGTAATGCCGCTTTTTTCCCAAAGCAACTTGTCTGGATTTGTCACTTTGATCTGATGACCTTCGACCTCAATCCACTGTGTTTTGGAAGCCATTGCGCTGCCCTCCTTCTTGCTCCTTTTAATGACTTGTCGCTGTATGATGACCTCTGATGTGCCTTTTGTTGATCCAATGTGACGCAGCCGCCGCTATGAACTAGCCGCGTGTGCTTGATGTTGCTGCCGCATTTATGAATCTCAGCATTTAATACGAATGGATCGCTTGGCGGGTCGTTTTTACATTCATGCTGATGCTTTATGAAACGGTTGCTTTCCTGCTTCTTTTTCTTGTCGCAGTTTTTGCGGCTTGTTTCGCTTCAGCAGCTTGTTTCGCTTCACCTGTTTTTTCTTTTGCTTTGCTTCCGGTGTTCGAATCAGCACTTTCTGCATCTTTTTCTGCTGATGCTGTTTCTTTGTCTGCACTAGTATTTTTCGCTGCAGATTTGCTGGGCTTGTCTTTATTTTTCGTCGCTTCTGTTTGTTCCAAACTTGCTTTCAATGCAGCCATCAAATCAACGACATTAGACTTTTCTTGTTCAGGTACGATTTTAATTTCTTCACCGTTAATTTTCTTCTGAATCAATGCTTCCATTGAATGACGGTAATCATCACGGTATTTATCAGGTTCGAAGGGTCCGGATAATTGATCGATCAGCATCTGCGCCATTTCCAGCTCTTTCGGATTGGCCTCCATTTTTTCAGGCAGATTTGGAACTTGATTCACAGGCCTGATTTCATCCGGATAAAAAATCGTTTCCATAACGATGCAGCCTTCCATTGTACGCAATGCAGCCAAAGTTGATTTAGAACGAATCGTTACCTTGGCAATGCCAATTTTTCCGCTTTGCAGCAAAGCTTGATGCAGAAGCTGGTATGCGTTGCTGCCGGTTTCGCCTGGTGATAAATAATATGTTTTCTGAAAATAGATCGGATCAATTTCCTCCAAATCAACAAAATCTAAGATTTGAATTTCTTTCCCGGTTTCTTCATTCAAAGCATCCAATTCGTCTTTTTCAAATGTAACAAAGCGGCCTTTTTCATACTCGTAGCCTCTCGATATTTCTTCCCATTCCACTTCCTCATCACAAACAGGGCACATCCTGACATAATTCAGCGGGCTTCCGCATTCTTTGTGAATATAACGCAGCGAAATGCTTTTGTTCTCGGTAGCCGTAAACATTTTCACTGGAATATGAACAAGCCCGAAACTAATGGCGCCTTTCCAAACCGTATGCATCGCGATCTGAACCTCCTAATTATCCGCACATAAGGTGCGATGATTAAATGCATTGCGCGAATATTATGCGAACACTGCACGAACGTTGTGCGAACACTGCACGAATGTTGCACGAACACTGTACGAACTTTGCGCGAACATTACGCGAAGATTGCACAAACGTTGCGCTAAAAACACAATTCGCTAAAACAAAAAAACTGGTTTCATGGAAAGAAAAAACTGGAAAATAAATGCAGACATCCCATTCAGCAATTTATAATATTATGTCCTTTCATGGTCAAAATAAACGATGCGAACCATATGAAATGTCTGGACAAACCATATGAAATGTCTAGACGTACCATATGAAATGTCATGTCCGAGAACATTTTTGGTTCGTTTGAGCTTAGAATTCATGAAATTTTATCAATTGGGAAACATAAGGGTGTGTTTAGCTTGTCTGCTAGCGAAGATCTGACTTAGCTGAATCAGCAAGCGAAACATTAATTAAGCAGAAACAGTAAGCAAAGCACTAACTAAGCTGAAACAGCAAACATGC
>CALKAN010000400.1 GCA_937983035.1 uncultured Paenibacillaceae bacterium
ACTATGAATGCGAACTTTATCATCGGTTTGGCCGAGGAAGCAGTATATACGATTTTGAAAGTCAGTGCACCTATGATTTTGTTGGCTTTGGGAGTCGGATTAATCGTCAGCATATTGCAAGCCACGACGCAAATTCAAGAGCAAACGCTGGCGTTCGTCCCTAAAATCATCGCCGTGATGATCAGTCTGCTCCTGTTTGGGCCGTGGATTTTAACGACCATGGTGGAATTTGCCTACCATCTATTAAACAACTTGCATCTGTACATCGGATAAGGTGGAGGGGCAGATGGAGTGGATCAGCTTGTATTTGCCGAATTTTTTGTTAATTTTTTGCCGACTGTCAGCTTTCTTTATGCTTTCTCCTATTTTCTCCGTTCGAAATGTGCCGGTCCCTTTCAAAGTCGGACTTGTCGTATTCATTAGTTTCATTGTGTTTGGCGCTGTGGGCACGCATGAAGCGGCTGCATTTGACGGGAGCTACGTGCTGGCTGTCATCCGGGAAACGGTGGTGGGGCTTTTAATCGGCTTTACAGCATACTTGTTTTTCAGTGCACTGCAAATTGCCGGTTCATTTGTTGATCTGCAAATGGGATTCGGCCTGGCCAACGTGGTTGATCCTGTAACGGGCGCTCAAAGCCCTTTGATCGGGAATTTCAAGTTTTTTATTGCGATGCTCTTGTTTTTATCGTTCAACGGCCACCATTATTTGCTGATGGCCGCGATGGACAGTTATGAATGGATTCCGTTAAGCGGCGGAATATTTGACAACATTTACTCTGGCGAGATCAGCAAGTTTTTGGTGGACAGTTTCGTCACGATGTTTTACATCGCATTTCAGATGGCGGCACCGTTAATCGCCGCATTGTTTTTAACAGACGTTGCTTTTGGCATTCTAGCGAAATCTGCCCCGCAATTTAATATATTTGTCGTCGGATTTCCATCGAAAATCATGATCGGATATCTCATTTTATTCATTATGGTGACGAGCTTTGCGTTTTTGTTTCAGCATTTGTTTGAAGAACTTTTCCATTCCATCCGGCAGCTGTTTGAAATTGCAAGGGGGTAGAAGCGAATGAGCCAGCAAAAAACTGAAAAAGCCACCCCGAAGAAGCGGCAGGATTCGCGAAAGAAAGGGCAAGTGGCCAAAAGCATGGAAGTTCCCAGCGCGCTTGTATTATTGTTAGGATTTCTATTTTTGCTGCTTTTTGCTTCTTTTCTCGCGCCGAGGTTGTACAGTTTATATACTGCGGCGCTGCATGAATACATGCTATGGGATTTGACGATTGACAGCACAATGACCATCTACGGCCAATTGCTCTGGCAAGGCATTTTGATATTGGCGCCGATATTTCTGACAGCTGTTTTTGCAGGCATCATCGGGAATTTTGTGCAGTTTGGATTTTTGCTAAGCGGCGATCCGCTGATGATGAAGTTTTCAAAGCTGAATCCGATTGAAGGGGCAAAACGAATTTTTTCCATCCGCGCGCTGGTGGAATTTGCAAAATCGTCGCTCAAAATGATCATCATTGGCGCCGTAGTGTTTTTTATCTTATGGAACAATCGGTCTCAATTGATTTCATTGTCATTCATGCCTTTGGAAAGCGCCTTTGCCTATGTGGCGAAATTGACGGTGATGATCGGGCTGACGATCGGGGTGTTGCTGCTTGTATTGTCGATCTTCGATTACATGTATCAGCGATACGATTACGAAAAAAATTTGCGGATGTCGAAACAAGACATTAAAGATGAATTGAAGAAAACAGAAGGCGATCCGCTGATCAAAAGCCGCATCAGAGAAAAACAACGTTCGATGGCGATGCAGCGCATGATGCAAGAAGTGCCGAAAGCGGACGTCGTCATTACAAACCCGACTCACTTTGCCGTCGCCTTGCAATATGATGCCGATACGATGGAGGCGCCGATTGTGCTGGCGAAAGGACAAGGATATGTCGCGCTGAAAATCAGGGAAAAAGCTGAATCATTAAACATCATGATCATGGAAAACAAACCGCTGGCCCGTGCGCTGTATGAACATGCGGAAATCGGCCAGCACATACCGGAAGATTTGTTTCAAGCCGTGGCGGAAATATTCGCCTACATATACAGCGTCAAAAAACAGGCAGCGTTCAGACGCTGATGATCGCATGAGAAATGCATGCCGCCGACAGTTCTTTTGCTGCAGGTTGATTTGGAAGGGGGAGCAATCGTGAAAACTAAAGATTTGACCATATTAATCGGCATTATCGGCATCGTTTTGATGATGGTCGTTCCGCTTCCGACATCATTGCTTTCGTTTTTGCTGATTTTAAACATAGCGATAGCGTTGATCGTTTTGCTCGTATCCATGAATACGAAAGACGCACTCGACTTTTCAATTTTTCCAGCTTTGCTGCTGGTCACCACGTTGTTTCGCCTGGCTCTCAACGTATCTACAACCAGACACATATTGGCGCATGCGAATGGCGGACGAGTCATAGAAACGTTTGGCAACTTCGTCACGCATGGCAGTTTGGCTGTCGGTTTTGTCGTGTTTGCGATCTTGGTTGTCGTTCAATTTATCGTCATTACGAAAGGTGCCGAGAGGGTTGCGGGAGTTGGCGCCAGGTTTACGATCGATGCCATGCCCGGCAAACAGATGAGCATCGATGCCGACTTGAACTCCGGCTTGATCGATGAGCAGGAAGCACGGAAGCGCAGGGAAAAGATTGAGCGCGAGGCGGATTTTTACGGCGCGATGGACGGTGCCAGCAAATTCGTCAAAGGGGATGCCATCGCCGGGATCATTATCGTGATTATCAACTTGCTTGGAGGACTTGCGATCGGCATGCTCGTTCACGACATGAGCATCGGCGAAGCGGCTAGGACATTTTCCGTGCTGACGATCGGTGACGGATTGGTGAGCCAAATTCCTGCATTGCTCATTTCAACTGCAACAGGCATGGTAGTCACTCGTTCAGCAACGGAAGAAAATTTTGCTGCAGACATTACCCGCCAATTGATGCTGTTCCCCAAGCTGCTCTATATCGTTGCCGGAACGCTGGCCGTGCTTGGGTTATTCACGCCGATCGGCTTTTGGACGACCATTCCGCTGGCTGCAGCATTTGTTTTCTTCGCACTCCGAATGCAGAAAAACATTCAAGAACAGCAAGTGGAACAAGAGCAGCAAGAAGAAGAAAAGGAACTGGAGCAAGTGAAAAATCCGGAAAGCGTCATTCAGCTTTTGCAAGTGGATCCGATTGAGTTCGAATTCGGATACGGCCTGATTCCGCTGGCGGATGCGCAGCAAGGAGGCGATCTGCTCGATCGGATAGTGATGATCCGCAGACAATGCGCAATGGAGCTCGGATTTATCGTGCCGGTCATCCGCATTCGCGACAACATTCAATTAAAGCCTAACGAATATGTCATCAAGATCAAAGGCAATGTCGTCGCTCGGGGCGAAATATTGATGAATCATTATTTGGCGATGAGTCCGGGCGTTGAAGATGAGTCGATTACAGGAATTGCAACGACTGAGCCGGCATTTGGCTTGCCTGCGCTCTGGATTGATGAAGAAATGAGAGAAAGAGCGGAACTTTCCGGTTATACGGTTGTTGATCCGCCTTCCGTTGTCGCCACGCATCTGACCGAAATGATCAAACGGCATGCCCACGAATTAATCGGCCGTCAAGATACGAAGACATTGATCGATAAAGTAAAGGAAAATCATCCTGCGCTTGTGGATGAATTCATTCCGGAATTGCTGCAAGTGGGAGACGTGCAAAAAGTGCTGGCGAACTTGTTGAAAGAAAACATTTCGATTCGCGATCTGGTTACGATCTTTGAAACGCTGGCCGATTATGCCCGCTTTACGAAGGACACCGATCTGCTTACGGAATATGTCAGACAAGCACTGTCTAGACAAATTACGCAGCAATACGTTCCAGACGGGCGCTCGTTGAAAGTTCTGACGATCGGACCGGGATTGGAAAAGAAAATTTCCGAAGCGATTCAACAAACCGAACATGGGCGTTATTTGGCGTTGGATCCAGCATCGACGCAGCAAATTTATCAAAGCTTGCAAACGCAATTTAAAAAATTTGCTCAGACAGGACAACAGCCTGTATTGCTCGTTTCGCCTTCGATTCGACTCTATTTAAAACAGCTGCTGGAGCGAATGGTGCGTGATGTTCCTGTTCTGTCATACAACGAACTGGAGCCGAACATTGAAATTCAAAGCGTAGGTGTATTGAACTTATGAGAATAAAAAGATATGTGGTCAGTTCGATGCAGGAAGCGATGCACAAAATACGCCAAGATCTTGGAGAAGATGCCGTTATTTTGAACACGAAAGAAATTAAGCCGCAAGGCTGGCGAAGCTTTATTGCCAAAAAGAAAATTGAGATTGTGGCAGCGGCAAACGGCAGCAAAAGAGAATCTGAATTTGCATCGGTATTGTCAGAGGCAGTCAGCATGAATGAATCAGGACGGGATGCAGCGCCGGCTTCAGCCGTGCCGTTCGCCGGCAATGCTGCAGCCATTCACCAAGAGCTCAGGCAAATGAAAGAACTGATCCGGCAGCTGCACGTAAATGCAAATCATGGAAAGCCGATGCGGTTGCAGCGATTGGAAAAACATTTGCATGCTCAAGAGTTCGATTCGGAGTGGATGCAGCAATTGATCGAAGGGGCAAGCGATTATGAGGAAGAACATCGGGCGGCGCAAGCCGCTGGACGGCAGCTGAAACAATTTTTGGATGAGCGCCCAGCCAGCGAGTTGTCATCGAATACCCGGATCGCGCATTTCGTTGGGCCGACGGGAGTGGGCAAAACGACGACGATTGCCAAACTGGCTGCGGAGCAAGTGCTGAAATGCGGCCGCCGGGTCGGGCTCATCACCGCAGATACGTACCGCATAGCCGCGGTTGAACAATTGCGCACTTATGCAGAATTGATCGACATCCCGCTTAAAGTCGTTCATACCCCGTCTGATTTGTCTGAAGCAGTGCGAGATCTGGAACAT
The DNA here is from genome assembly GCA_937983035.1 of uncultured Paenibacillaceae bacterium. Taxonomy (GTDB): domain Bacteria; phylum Bacillota; class Bacilli; order Paenibacillales; family CALAME01; genus CALKAN01. The sequence continues at coordinate 5,002 of CALKAN010000400.1, forward strand.
CAATGCGACTTGATTTTGATGGATACTGCAGGCCGCAATTTTAATAATATGATGTTCGTTTCGGAAGTGAATCGAATGCTGAGATCTGATGCCGGCAGCGAAACGTACTTAGTTCTCAGCTTAACTTCCAAATATGCCGACATGAGGCGCATTGCGGAAAATTTCTCTAAATTTCATCTGGATAAAGTATTGTTTACGAAAATGGACGAGACCCGCTCTTTCGGCAGCATCTTTAATTTGCTGAGCGAATTTCCGCTCACTCCTTCCTATATTACGAATGGACAAAGCGTGCCTGACGATATTCAGGTGTTTGATTCGGATTTGATCGTCTCGCGCGTGATGGAGGGATGGGAGGATGAATGATCAGGCGGCCAGGCTGCGCTCCATGATCGGGCGCAAAACGCGAAGCATTGCCATTTCAAGCGGCAAAGGCGGCGTCGGCAAGTCCAATTTCACGTTGAATTTTGCCCTGGCCTTGCAGCAAAGAGGCTGCGAAGTGTTAATCTTCGATGCAGACATCGGCTTTTCCAATATTGAACTATTGCTGGGAACGAGACCGAAATACAATTTGCTTGATGTCATGCACGGCCGCAAAACGATATGGGATGTCGTGCATCATGCGCATGAAGGGATCAAAATGATTTCGGGAGGATCCGGACTTCATGAACTCATCCGGTTAAAGGAGGATGAAATCAATGATTTCATGTCTCAAATTAACGAATTAAGCGGAAAGGTCGATTATATTCTGTTTGATACCGGCGCCGGTCTTTCTCGCGAATCGCTCAAGGTGATCGCAGCCGCGGATGAAACTTGGATTGTGACGACTTCTGAGCCGACCTCTGTGACCGATGCTTATGCAGTGATAAAAATGGTTTGCCATGCCGGGCTGGATCCGAGATTCGGTTTGATCGTTAATCGCGTGTCCAGCACGGAAGAAGGGAAGCAGACTGCTGAAAACATTCAGTTTGCAGCAAAGCGGTTTTTGAATAAAGAAATCCCGTTGATCGGCTGCATCGCAGATGATGCGGCCGTGACAAAGGCAGTCAGAAAACAAATTCCTTTTACGCTGCTTTACCCGAACAGCCGCGCAGCGAAGGACATCGTTCAATGCTGCAGCCGATTTTTGTCAAGATATAACCCTTACAAGCACGAACAAACATCAGTTAAAGGACTGTTTCAGAAAATGGTGAAATGGATGCAAACAGTCAAAGAGAGAGAGGGGATGTAATGGCTGAACGGTATTCTGTACTTGTCGTTGACGATTCGGCTTTTATGCGGAAATTGATTACAGACATGGTGAGCGCAGACGAACGATTTTCTGAAGTGCATGCGGCCAGAAACGGGTTGGAAGCAGTAGAAATGACGAAACGTTTGCGGCCGTCCGTCATTTCCATGGATATTGAAATGCCGGTCATGAATGGGATTGACGCTTTGAAGCAAATTATGCAGCAATGTCCGACACCTGTCATTATGCTGAGCAGCATGACGGACAGAGGCGCAAAAGAAACGATCGAGGCTTTGGAGCATGGCGCAGTAGATTTTGTAAAAAAGCCGTCTGGAGCTATTTCTTTAGATTTAGCTGTCGTTAAAAAGGAACTGCTGCAAAAGTTGGTGATGGCTGCGCAAACGAAAATCGCTGCAGTGAAAGCTTCCGCGCTTCATCCGCATCCCGGCAAATCGTTTCGCGCCGGCCGGGAGACGCTGCCGCAAACGTTCAAGCATGTCGTCGCCATCGGCACTTCGACTGGCGGACCGAAAGCATTGCAGCAAGTGTTGGCCGCATTTCCGGCTCACTTTCCTGCACCGATTCTGATCGTGCAGCATATGCCGCCGCCTTTCACAAAATCTCTTGCCGAAAGGCTCAATGCGCTTTGCGACATTCAAGTGGTGGAAGCCGAGCATTTTATGCGAGTGCAGCCAGGAACCGCCTATATTGCGCCGGGAGATTGGCATATGACCTTATTGCAGAGCGGAGATGATTTCCGGATTGGCCTGAACCAAAGTCCTCCTTGTTACGGTCACCGCCCTTCAGTCGATGTGATGTTTCGGTCGCTTTTGCCAATGAAACAAGTTCAGATACATGCGGTTTTGTTAACAGGGATGGGCAGAGACGGAGCTGCAGCCATGAAGTTCTTGAAACAAGAGGGAGCGTATACGATCGCGGAAGCGGAAGAAACGTGCATCGTATACGGGATGCCCAGAGCGGCAGCAGAGTTGAATGCTGCTTCTCAAATTGTGCCGTTGCATGATATTGCCAATGCCATCATGCGAAATATGGAAATGATTGATTAATATCTCCATCAATCAATCAGGGAGAGGTGAACCGATCAATGGATACAAACGCATATTTATCGATGTTCATTGATGAATCGAATGAGCATCTGCAAGCGATCAATGAATGTTTGCTTGAACTGGAGAACGACCCGGAGCAGCTGGAACTTGTTCAACAAATCTTTCGTTCTGCCCATACGCTGAAAGGGATGTCAGCAACGATGGGATTTGAAGATTTAGCGGATTTAACGCACAAAATGGAAAACGTGCTTGATCTCGTAAGAAACGAGAAGCTGAAAATGAACAAACGGATTTTCGATGTGTTGTTTCAAAGTTTGGACGCCATGGAAATGATGGTCGCCGATATTACGGAAGGCGGGTCGGGCAAGGCTGACGTAAATGAGATCGTGCGGGAGCTGGAGGCCATTGCATCCGGGGATGCTGAAACAGATCAGGCAGGCGCAGGTTCAGATCAAGCATTGCAAATTGATTTATACCAGCAGACGATCGTAAAGCAAGCGATGGAACAGAACAAAAACGTTTATTTGCTCGATGTAAGTTTGGACGAGCAATGCGTCATGAAAGCTGTTCGGGCCTTTATGGTGTTGGAAGCATTGAATCCGCTCGGAGAAGTGTTTGCCGTCCAGCCTTCCGTGGAAGAAATGGAGCGTGATTTTGCCGGGACGAGCTTTCAAATCGGTTTGATTACGGAACAATCGAAAGAAAAGATTCAGCAAGTCGTGCAGCAAGTGTCTGAAGTGACCGGGGCTGCTGTTGCGGATTGGCCGGAGGAGTCCGCATCGTCCTCTGAAAGCAAGGAAACGGAAGAACGCAAGAAAGACAGGCAAGACGGTCAGCAGTCATCCGACGAATCCGCCCAGAAAGGAAAACAGGCGCGGAGTCCGGGACGCGCTCAATTAAGCCGTTCGATCCGGGTAGATATAGAGCGGCTCGATCATGTGATGAATTTATTCAGTGAACTGTTGATCGATCGCGTTCGTTTAGAATCATTGGCCGGTCAAATTAATCATCCCGAATTGACGGAAGCGGTCGAACATATGTCGCGCATCAGTTCGGAACTGCAAGAGCTCGTGTTAAATTTGCGAATGATGCCGCTGGAAACGGTGTTCAACCGATTCCCGAGAATGGTGAGAGATTTGGCATCGCAATTGAATAAGAAGATTGATTTCATCGTGACGGGAAAAGAAACGGAATTGGATCGCACGGTCATTGAAGAAATCGGTGATCCTCTCGTTCATTTGCTGCGAAATTCACTTGACCACGGCATTGAAACGACGAGCGAACGTTTGGAAGCCGAAAAGCCGGAAACTGGCACCATCCATCTCAGAGCTTATCACAGCGGCAACCATGTCATGATTGAGATTGAGGATGACGGCAGAGTAATCGACCGCGAGAAAGTGCTCGCTACTGCCATAAAAAGAGGCATTGTCACGGAAGATCAAGCCGGAGAATTAACGGATGAACAAGTGTACATGCTGCTTTTTGCCAGCGGGTTCAGCACGGCAGACAAAGTATCCGACATTTCGGGCCGAGGCGTTGGCTTAGATGTTGTGAAATCAAAAATCAATTCGCTTGGCGGAGAAGTGGCCGTATATTCTCAGAGAGGAAAAGGGACGAAATTCGTCATTCAACTGCCGTTGTCTCTTTCGATTATTTCAGCCATGCTGTTCAAATTAGGAGAAGAGACGTACGCATTCCCGCTGTCAGCAGTAATGGAGACAGCCATTTACGAGAAACAGCAAGTTCATCATGTTCACGGCAACTCGATGCTGGAGTTTCGAGGCCAGTTGATTCCGCTGATCAGCTTGAAAGATGTGCTTGAAGTTCCAGAAGTTA
>CALKAN010000401.1 GCA_937983035.1 uncultured Paenibacillaceae bacterium
CTCGTTACACGTATGATCAACCAAATCATGATTGATGGAAAAAAAGGAAAAGCGGCAGACTGGCCAGCAATATGCCTAATGCTTCTTGGTAAATCTCATCGAACTGGCTGATGGGCAGCGGATTGACGCCGCGTCCCAGCTCAACCGTAAATCCAGGCCGCCTCCAATCTTGAATAAACCAGTCTTTGTAGCCGGCATAGCTGTCAACGGTGCGAATGGGCGTGTAACCGCTGACTCGAGCGAACTCTGTCACGAGCGTTTCCGATTCCGGCGGCTCCAAGCCGAGAAAACCCCAGAAGATCACTTTCCCTTGCGTGTGAAATGCGAGTACGCGGTCAAAATTTTCTTCTCTGGTGAGATCAGCCATCGCGATCGATTCCGGTTCCGTCAGCGGAGCTGGTCCGGGATAATCGCGAGGCGAAGGCTGAGTCGGCTTTCGCGCGGCTTCAATTTCCCATTCTGCAGGGAATTGATTGTTCAGATCGACGCCGCGAATATTCGCTTTCCAGCCGGAGAAGTCGGTGCTGCCTTGATTGATGTTCAGCACGGAGCTTCGATACGGTTTTTCTTCAGGCAGTCCGTTTATAACGAGATCTACGCCGTCAGGGTTTACGTTTGGCACGATGGACAACGAGGCTGCGTTATAAAGCGGGAGCATGAGAAGCCCGCGGATGCTGCTGTTGTTCGTCAGCGCCAGCAAGTACTCGTTCAGAAATCGCATCAGGACAGGGGTTGTGATCCATTCATTGGCATGGAAAGAGCCGTTCACATGCACTTTTTTGGCCCCGGTGCCGATGCGCGCTTCGGGGATGTTTTTGCCCATGACGGTGGTGCCGATCGAACGCGTGCGCATAAATGGATAGATGGCCGCAAGCTGCTCCAAATCAACGGTCAGTGCAGCATAGTCGTACGACCGCTGGGCTTGCACGATGGGCCAAGTCACTCTCAGCGGCAGCTGGATCGTCTGGCCGATTTGCAATAGATTGGCGTTGATGCCGGGGTTCAGAGCCAGCAGTGCGTTTACGTTTAGATTGCGCTGCACGGCCAGCTGCCATAATGTGTCTCCCGGCGCGATCTGATAGCTTTCGGAGACAAAGCCGGGGATTTGGACCGGTTGACCGACAGCGAGGAAAGCGGGACTGATGTCAGGGTTGGAATCGATGATGAGCTGGAGCGGGATTTGAAACCACTGGCTGTACGACCATAAAGAGTCTCCCGGGCGTACATAAATTTCCATAAACCTCTCCCTCCATTTGTTTGCAAAAATCCGCCATGCGAAAACGATGCAGCCGCGGAACAGGCGGTGCTGCCCATGAAACTGACATAACGGGATGCAAAGCATGGGCGGATTGCAATGCTATAAAGTAAGATATGGCAAATCGGAGATTGAGGTGAACGCCTAAAAAATAATAACGATGAAAAACCAGGCGATCATGACCAGCTGAATGAATACTTTGGCCAAAGTGCCGCCTAAAAAGCCGATGATGGAGCCGATCGATGCCCGGAATGCAGGCCGGACAGCGCCGTGTTGAATGAATTCAGCGATGAAAACAGTGATGAAGGGCACGAGAATGATGCCTAACGGCGGCATGATAAACGATCCGGCGATGACGCCTGCTGCGCCGGCATATTCGCCTGATTTGGAACCGCCGAACTTTTTGACGAAATAACGATTGGCAAGGATGTCGGCAGCGATGATGAGCAGGGTCAGCACCGCCATCGAGATGAAAAAAGCGGCAGTGAGCTGCATGTTATCAAGCAAAAAATGATAAAGCAAAAATCCAGCCCAAATGGCCAGGGAGGACGGTATCAGCGGAAATATGATGCCGATAAAGCTTAGCAAAAACAAAAGTACAATGACGATCCAATATAATATTTCCAAGGGATCACCCCTGCGCATTTTTTACATTTAGGATAACACATTTGTCCTCAATTTGTGGTTTTGTTTTCCGTGAATCATGATTTGAAGATTCATATTAAAGAAGCCTCCGCATTCACGCTGTCAGGCAGGTGAACTTGGAAGCTTCTAAATTTTTGTTTTTCATGCAGCCGTGCTTGTCTCTTTATTCCAAAGTGCGGTTCATTTCATCCACGGAAAACGGCTGATCCGGCTCGGGATTTTCTCCCATCGTGAGCACTCCGTCTCCGCCGCAGACCGTGCAAGTGTACTGCCACATTTCATCATCCGCTAATAAGCCGGTTCCATCACAAGCTTTGCAAATATGGTCTCTATTCATGCCTTCCCATCCTTCCTTTCATCTATATTTAATAAAGACAGCAGATGCATTGCGTCGTGAAGTCAGCCGGCGCAGCATCGCTTAACAATTTGTCCGCTTCATTCAGCGGCTTGCCGTTAGTTCCGGCTCCTGTTTCGCTTTCACCCAATTGATCAGACCGCCTGCCAGCATAATCTCGATTTGACGCGGAGACAGGGCGTGCTGGGCTCGAATTTCTGCATTTTTATCCTTGATCGTCAGAATGATTTCATTGCCTTGCTGAATTTGCGTGCGAAGCTGTTGAATTTGCAACACGTCGCCTTGGGAAATCCGATCATAGTCTGCTTCATGTTTGAATGTCAGCGGCAGCACGCCGAAGTTGATCAAGTTCTGCCAATGAATTCTGGCGAAATCTTTCGCCAAAGCGACATGAAGGCCAAGATAGCGCGGTGCGAGCGCTGCATGTTCCCGGCTCGATCCTTGGCCGTAATTGAAACCGCCGACGATGGCGTGACCGCCGGATTGACGGATTTTCATCGCACGATCATAGTAAGTATCGTCGATGATTTCGAACGTGAATTTGCTGATTTCAGGGAGATTGCTTCGATAAGGCAGCACTCTTGCCCCGCCGGCTAATATTTCATCTGTCGAAATATTGTCGCCCATCTTTAACAGCACAGGCAGTTCCAACGCATCGGGGAGCGGATCCATATCCGGGATCGATGCGATGTTCGGTCCTTTGACGAGTTCAACTTTTCTCGCCTCTTCCGGCGGCAGCGGGGCATCGAGCAAGTCCATGTCGATCGTTGGCTGCTCCGGCTCTTTCACTCGCGGGTACGGCATGTCCAATGTTCGCGGATCGGTAATTTTGCCGGTGAGGGCGGAAGCGGCCGCGGTTTCTGGGCTGCACAGAAACACGCTGTCTTCCCTCGTGCCTGAGCGGCCCGGGAAATTTCGCGGTGTCGTGCGCAAGCTGTTGCGGCCGGTAGCAGGAGCTTGCCCCATGCCGATGCAGCCGTTGCATCCTGCTTGGTGCAGCCTTGCGCCGGCAAACAACAGGCTGGTAATGTGGCCTTCGTTGACCAAATCAGTGAGCATTTGACGAGATGTCGGGTTAATGTCAAAGGAAACGCCTTCTGCAATTTTTTTGCCTCTGACTATTTCAGCCGCAACGGCAAAATCGCGAAAACCCGGGTTGGCGGAAGAGCCGATATAAGATTGGTAGATGGGCTCGCCGGCAACTTCGCTGACCGGCACGACATTGCCCGGACTGGATGGTTTGGCGATGAGCGGCACCAGCTCGGACAGATTGATTTCTTCGTGCAAGTCGTACGTTGCGCCTTCGTCAGCCTTCAACTCGATCCAGTCGTGTTCTCTTCCTTGACTTTTCAAGAAACGCCTGATTTCTTCATCTGATGGAAAGACGGTTCCGGTCGCTCCGAGTTCTGCCCCCATATTGGCGATCACGTGCCGGTCCATTGCGCTGAGGTGCTCCAGTCCAGGCCCGTAATATTCGATGATCTTGCCGACGCCGCCTTTCACATCATGCCGGCGCAGCAGCTCCAGGATCACATCTTTGGCGCTGACCCAGTCCGGCAGCTTGCCGGTCAGGCGTATGCCCCAAATTTGCGGCATTTTCACATAAAAAGGTTCGCCTGCGATCGCCATTGCCACATCGATGCCGCCGGCTCCTATGGCCAGCATGCCCATGCACCCGTTGGCGCAAGTATGGCTGTCTGAACCGAGCAGCGTTTTCCCGGGC
>CALKAN010000402.1 GCA_937983035.1 uncultured Paenibacillaceae bacterium
CGCAGAGTGCGGATGAGCTGAGAATGTTCGGAAAGAGTCATCACTTGCTTGTTATGCGCTTTCAAATATGACCAGCATTTGACCGCTTCCCTCCCGCCGAATGAGATGAAGATGCATTCATAGCGGTCGCTTGATTCCGGCATGTAATAGTGATAGTCGCTGCGGAAAGGAACGAAAAAAGCGGTGCCTGCATGCAGCGGATATTCTTCCTGCTCGATGCGGATCCAGCCTGAGCCTGATAATGTGTATTGGAATAAATATGGTCCGCCGCGGTCTGTTCGCTTAAGTCCTTCCCAATTATAACCGCCGGTACTCAGATCCTGGCCGACATAGGTTAAGATGCATGGAAGATAGCTTTCCGTCTCTTTAAAACGAAACCCGAATGAAGATTGATAGATGACATGGCTCATGTTTACAGGCTCCTTTAGCATTCGGCTGCGTTGTTCATTCTGGATTGCTTTAACTTCTATTTCATATTATATCAAAAATTGTTATGCAGCGAAGACAGGTTATCGTTTCGGTTTTCGTGCGGTTTTTATCTAGATGCAAGGAAGGGGGATCAGCGTTGAATGATCTGTTGCGAAGTTGGACGGTCTTTTTGATGTTCATGATTGTCAGCATGATGTCAGCAGCGTGTGCTCTTGGAGAAGAAGGGCAGTCCGAAAGTGCGAACGTGAAGGAAACAACTGCGCAGATGGAGGAACGGACAGACGCAAACGAGAAAAAAGCAGCGGAAGAGACATCAAAAGATGACGCCATGCGATCCGAAGAAGTGTTTGATTCAGCCAAATTTAACGAATTGTTTACGGTTCGATATTTTCATTTGCAGCATCCATCTCATCCCGGTGACAGCATCCTTATTCAAACGCCGGACGGGCGATCGATGCTGATCGATGCTGGAGCTCCGTATGTCTACTTGCAGCTGGTCCGCTATTTGCAGCAGCTGCGCGTTGAATCCATCGATGCTGTTGTCGCCACCCATCCGCATTCCGATCATATCGGGGGCTTTCCACTTGTATTAAAGGCGTTCGATATAGGACGATTTTATTTGCTTGACATTTATAATGATCGTTTTTATTATCATGACATGATGAAGGCAATAGAGCGGGAGGAAGTGGAGCATGAATATTTGGAAGGGGGCATGTCTTTTAAACTGGGGGATGAAGTAACGGTGGAAGTGCTTCATCCTGCTGCGGGCGTGTTGCCGGAAGCTGCAGAAGATCTGGAAGAGGAATGGATGATCAATCATTTTTCTCTTGTGCTCAAAGTGACGTACAAAGACACGACGTTCTTGTTTACCGGGGATATTTTCAGCAAACAGGAGCTCGAGCTGGTCGATGCATACGGCGAGGAATTGAAAGCCGATTTCTTGCATGTTCCTCATCACGGCAATGCTTCCTCTTCATCTTTGCCGTTCATCCAAACGGTTGCGCCGCAAGTTGCCGTCATGGGCTCTAACATCTTTGAAATCGGACTCGTCAATCGATATGAAAATGAAGGCATCGATGTTTATTTAACTGAAATGCATGGGAATATTCTGATTATATCTGACGGCGAACAGCTTGAAGTCATGACGGAAAAAGATTGGCAAAATCCGATGCGTCGAGCAAAATGATGTACTCAAGCCATTTGAAGCAGCGGATGCCCATGAATGGCATATGAACCATCTGGCGACATCTATGTGACCGTTAAAAGGAAATTCGCATTTTTCATGTGATTTTTCGTTTGATCCGCTTCATTCATTTTTAACCTCCTTGTTTATGCCGGCAAATTTTTTCCTATGTTTCTTTTGGTAGGATCGCCCTGCATTTTTGTGCGAATGATGATCGTTTATTATGGTAAAATCATGTAATATATCATTGAGATTATATTTTTTTGCTGTTTTTCATGGTCTATTTTGCGAGATTTAAAGGGGAGTCATCAACTTGGATCAGAAACTGTTAGATTTGCTGGCACAAAGGTACAGCAGCGAGGAAGAGATTGTAACAGAGATTATTAATCTCGAAGCGATATTAAATTTGCCTAAAGGAACGGAACATTTTGTCAGTGATTTGCATGGGGAATACCATGCTTTTCAACATGTGCTGCGAAACGGCGCAGGCAAAGTGAAAGAAAAGATTAAAGATATTTTTCAAGATGAATTGACGAATGAGGAAATCAATGAATTTGCAGCATTAGTTTATTATCCCGAAGATAAATTGCAGCTGATCAAGAACAGCTTTGCCAATGAACGGCAGCTGCGCGAATGGTATGTCGAAATCATTGAGCGATTTATTAAGCTCATTCCTTATGCTTCTTCCAAATATACGCGCATGAAATTGCGCAAGGCGCTGCCGCAGCAATTTGTTTTTATCGTTGAAGAGCTGCTGTACAAAACGGACCAATATTCGAATAAACAAGATTACTATGCGAAAATCGTTCAACAAATCATATCGCTTGGGCAAGCGGACAAACTCATCATCGGTCTTGCTTATACGATACAAAGGCTCGTCGTTGATCATCTTCATGTCGTGGGAGACATTTATGACCGCGGTCCGGATCCGGACAAAATCATGGATACGTTGATCGATTATCATTCCGTCGACATTCAATGGGGCAATCATGATGTGCTGTGGATCGGCGCTTTTTCCGGGTCTAAGGTGTGCCTGGCGAACATCATTCGAATTTGTGCGCGTTATGCGAATCTGGACATTATCGAGGATGTTTACGGCATTAATTTGAGACCGCTTCTGAATTTGGCTGAAAAATATTACGGAGACAATCCGGCATTTCGGCCGAAAATTCATCCTGGCGAAGAAATATCGGAACAGGAGCAGCTGCAAATTACGAAAATTCATCAAGCGATTGCGATCATTCAGTTTAAACTGGAAAGCCCGATCATCAAGCGCCGTCCGTTTTTCCACATGGAAGACCGGCTGCTGCTGGAGAAAACAGATTATGAAAATTTATCGATCACGATTCGCGGCAAAACGTATCCGCTCACCAATACATGTTTTGCGACGATCGATCCGAAGCAGCCGGATAAATTGTTGGAAGAAGAGGCGCAGGTCATCGACAAACTGCTCTTTTCGGTGCAGCATTCGGAGAAGTTGGCCCGCCATATGAATTTTTTGATGAAAAAAGGGAGCCTTTATTTGAAATACAACGGCAATCTGCTTATACACGGCTGCATTCCGTTGAAGGAAAACGGCGAAATGCAATCGATGGAGATTGAGGGGCGATCTTATGCCGGGCGTGAATTGCTGGATGTTTTTGAAGGGTATGTCAGGCAAGCGTTCGCTCATCCTGAAATCACAGACGATTTAGCCACAGACATGATCTGGTATTTATGGACCGGTGAAAATGCTTCTCTCTTTGGCAAAAAAGAAATGACTACTTTTGAGAGGTATTTTATTGAAGATAAAGAAACGCATGTCGAACGCAAAAATCCATACTATTATTTGCGGGAGAATGAAGAGGTTTGCCGCAGCATCTTGAAAGATTTCGGATTGGATCCAGAAAACGGGCACATTATCAACGGACATACGCCGGTGAAAGAAATAGAGGGCGAAAATCCGGTCAAAGCAAACGGAAAAATGATCGTCATTGACGGGGGATTTTCCAAAGCTTATCAATCTGCGACAGGCATTGCGGGGTATACGCTGCTTTACAATTCATTCGGCATGCAGCTCGTTGCCCATAAGAAGTTTACTTCCAAAGAAGAAGTGCTTCATACCGGCGCGGACGTACTTTCGGTGAGAAGGCTGGTCGATGAAGAGCGGGAGCGGGTGAAAGTCAGGGAAACGAATGTCGGAAAAGAATTGATGCAGCAAATTTCGATTTTGAAGCAATTGTTGGACTATAAGTATCCGCAAGCACCGATGAAGCAGCGCAGCATGATGAATGGATCGGAGAAATGATGCTTGCCTGATAACAAAAATAGTGGTGCGAGGAACCATATGAAAAAAATGTCGTCATATGGTTCCTTTTGATTCAACTAAGCACGAACACCAAAATCATCCGAACGCAAATTATCCGCCGGCCTTCGTCAACTCTTTCAGTGATTGAGCGCATTCATGAATGCGGCGCACATATTCCTCTTGAAGCTCTGGAACGGCTTCTTCCCGCGCATCGGCAGTGCGGTCGATATTTTCCGCTTGAACAAGTTCAACGTGTACTTCGCGCTGATCCTTATACGTGCACAAAAATTCCAGGGCAATATTTTCGCGTCCGGCGACTTGAATGCGAATGCGAAGCGATTGCTCTTCCGTGCCTGCCTCTACTTCTGAAGAATCTCCTTCGTTGAGAAAGTTCGGCAGTTCTTGCCGCCATGCTTGAACCAATTCTTGTTTGCTGATCAGCAGCTGTTCTTCTATCATGTAACCACCTCCTTGTTCATTATT
>CALKAN010000403.1 GCA_937983035.1 uncultured Paenibacillaceae bacterium
AAAACGACAAATATTTTCAGTGACAGTTCTTCTTGTTGCGCTTCATCCAACATGACCATTCCTTTCAAGCTGTGTCCAGCTGCCGCACAATGCAATAAAACGATTATGCTGCTGGATTTAATTCTAATTCTACCTTAATCTTGATGTCTTTTCCAACCAGCACGCCGCCGGTTTCCAACGCTGCATTCCATGTCAGGCCGAAATCTTCCCGATTCAGTTTCGCTTCTGCTTCGAATCCGTATACTTCCACTCCCCAAGGATTCGTTGCTTTCCCTCCGAATTCAACATCGAACGTGATCGGTTTCGTCACTCCTCTGATCGTCAAATCCCCCGTCACTTTGTAGTCATCGCCGTCTTTTTCAATCTTCGTTGCTTCGAACGTGATTTCAGGATAATTCTCCGCATCAAAGAAATCTGCTGATTTCAGATGGTTGTCTCTGTCCTCATTGTTCGTGTTGATGCTGGCGACATCGATGGTAAACCGGATTGAAGCAGTGGTTAAATCCGTTAAGTCCTCAGCTTCCACATCCGCAGAATAAGATTCAAAACGCCCTTTCACCTTGGATACCATCATGTGCTTCACTTCAAACGAGACATTGGAATGCGACTGATCCACCGTAAACTTTGCCATCTTCTCTTCCTCCTACTTCATTTTCATTCATCTCGAATTCGAGATAATAGGGTAAAAAAATATGCTTCAAGATAACGGCCTTTGCTGTATGTTCGTATTATTCTGCAATTCGTATATCTCGAATTTAATATAAATATAACATGCGGATTTTTATATGTCAATCGTTTTTATAATATTTGTTTATTTCTTCCACCAATGATCGTGCGGACCAGCGGGCAGCTTTCGTTTGTGACGTGATGTTTCATAACGCTGAATCAATTTGCGTTTTGCCGCACCGTCCACCGGTTTGCCTTCAAGAAAATCATCGATGACATCATATGAGAAGCCTAAGTCGGTTTCGTCCGGCTGGAGCGGTTTTTCATCGAGCAAATCTGCGGTCGGCACTTTTAAATAAAGCGGCTCCGGCGCGTTTAGAGCGATGAGCAGCTGCCGCACTTGACGCTTCGTTAATCCTGACAGCGGAAGCAAATCTGCGCCTCCGTCCCCAT
>CALKAN010000404.1 GCA_937983035.1 uncultured Paenibacillaceae bacterium
CAGCGAAGACGGGAAGGAGGCGCTGCTTACGACAGAGCCTTACCAGAAAGTGTTGTCTCTCATGAAAGAGATTTATTCCATCCCAGGCATGATTCGGGAAGACGGCAGTTACTCTTTGGGTTGGAATGAAATGCTGCAAGAACAACGATTGGCGATGTTCCCGACATGGCTGGCTGCGATTACAAGCCGTTTGATCACGATTGAACAAGAAGGCGGCGGATTGAATTGGGATATTGCTTCTCATCCGGTTTTTGAAGATACGCCTGAGTACGGGCGCGAAGTAGAATTTCAGTCTTTGATGGTTCCGCCTACGGCGAAAAATAAAGACGCAGCGTTTCAAATTATATGGGCGATGACGACGGACGAAATCCAAGAGAAAATGAATCGCGGCAATAATTTAACGATCCTCGATCGTCCGGATCTTCGCAGCGAATTTGCAGCAGATACGCAGTTGTATAAAGATAAAAATTTAGAAGGCATCTTTACGGTATCGCCGGCGCCGACGCCGCGCCCCTCTCGTCACGATGCGGAAATGTACTCATTTTTGCGGCAAGCATTTAAAGCTGTCATATTAGAAGGGGTTGACGTGAACTCGGCTTTGCGCGCAGCCAATGAAGAAGCGAACAATTATTTAAAAACGGTTGACTAATGAAAATGCAATGAAATGAAAGTGTCGCGTGTTTTTATTTCAGCCCCTGAAGTTTCGATTTCCATAAATTTTAGTTTGAGTAATGCTCGAAGTTTGGGGTTGCGCGGAAACGGGACTATTGCGCGGCAATAAAATGAACCCGAGCTTTGAATTGCAGAAAGTGCTTATTGGCACTTTCTTTTTTTTATGGATAAAACACTTATCGTCAATATAGACGAAACGGACAGGCCATGGATCGAAAATGTTCGTCATTTATCATTCGCTGTTGGTAATATATTTTAGCATGCAATGATGGCATGTTATGATCCAGGGCGGTAGGAGAGCCATGCTGATCTGATGCGAATTAGATTTGATTTTAAATGGTTTTTCTATGCGATTTAATTGTTAACCAATATAGAAAAATAATAGTTGACAATTATAAATTTATCATAGATACTATTAATTGTTCGAGCTGAATGCGATATGTTGGATTTCATGCCTGTGCTGTTGGTCAGCCCGATCAAGCATATGTCATGGCGAGGGTGCGTTGCAGGATGATTTTTCAGTATGAGAAAGGAAATTCTTGGTTCCATCGGATGAACCCGCTGCCGAAATTCGTTTGGCTGATCTGCATATCTGTGTTGACCATTCGATATGAGCAAGCGGATGTGCAAGCAGTGATTTTTGCAGTTGTGCTTTTATTTGGCATGTTGGCCTGCCAATTGCCGATGACGGCGATATGGCGGAGAATGAAAATTCCGCTGTTGTTCAGTTTGCCTTACTTTGTGCTTCAGCTGTTGTTTGTCCCGGGAGAAACGAAGCTGATGACCCTGTTAGGGCGGATTGAGATTACCGCAGAGGCGCTCGATTTCGCTGTTGCCATTACATTTCGGCTGCTGACGCTGCTGCTGGCTACGTTGTGGTTCATTATTACGACTGATCCGAGGGATGTTGTCCTTGCGCTTGTTCAACAGCTGCGGGTGCCTTACCGATTTGCGTTCGGCATTTCGATTGCGCTGCGTTTTTTGCCGATCGTTCATGCAGAGGCGGAAATCATGAAGACCGCGCATTTGAGAAGAGGACGTCCTCAGGGATTCAAGGAGCGGCTCCGGTGGTGGAGAAGGTTTGTGTTTTCAGTGTTTGCCGGATCGGTCAGACGAGTGCAGCAGATGGCTGAAGCGATGGAGATGCGCGGTTTCGGCCGTCATCCAACTCGTACGTTCATGCGGCAATTGCAGCATTCGCCGTCAGGCAAATACTTCGCCTTGTTCAGTGCGGGCATGACATTATTTGTGCTTATAATGCATTAGACGGAGGATAAGTGCGATGAAGAAATCATTTACGACATTCGATATTGTATTGATGGCTTTGCTGGCTGTAGCCAATGCAGTCGTGACAGTGTACATTGCTTATTTAAACAAAACGTTAACGGCTATCGGCGGTCCGATCGCGACTTCGGTCACCGTGGGGATTTATATCGTTTATGGATTGCTGGCCGTATATATTATCCGGAAGCCCGGAACGGCGTTCATTACATACATGTTAGGCGGCACGGTGCAAACATTGTTCGGCATAAGTTACGGCGTTGCGGCTGCGTATGGGGCAGCTTTGTGTTATGCGATTGCGATCGAAGCAGTATATGCGCTGTACCGTTACAAAAACTGGGGTTATGTGCCGGCCGTGATCGCCAGCATTGCGGCAACTGTAACGTGGTTTCCTCTTGCAGCCTATTTGTTCGGTTATTTAAGCTGGGGGATTCCGATTTTGGTCATCGCTTTGATCGTACGCATCATCAGCGGAATTATACTTTGCGGATTATTAAGCAAATGGCTCGGGGACGCTTTGGCCAAAACAGGATTGCTGCGGTTTTATGCAGCGGGCCAAAAACAGCATGGATGACGGAGTGAACAGGAAGTGGCGAATTTCATTGAATTAAAGAACATCACTTATAAATACAATGAACATGCGGAGCCTGCCCTGCAAGACATCCATATGACGGTGAAATCCGGTGAATGGATTTCCGTCATCGGTCCGGGCAGTGCCGGCAAATCAACGTTATGCAGGTTATTGTGCGGCGTGCTGCAATCGTGGCCGGAAGGGTCGTTGAGCGGAAAATATTGGCTCGATGGCATGAATCAAACTGCCGGCACGGCGATTGATTTTGCAGGAAAGATCGGCGTTGTGTTTGAAGATCCGGAAGTATCGATCGTGCAGGATGCCGTGGAGGATGAAAT
>CALKAN010000405.1 GCA_937983035.1 uncultured Paenibacillaceae bacterium
CACATACACTGCAGCCGGTGCTTTCGTCTGACCCGCGAATGACACCGGTTTTTTTTGCATGCAAACAGGATGCATTGAGCGAACAAACTAACATCAATTTGCGAAGCGCACTTATTAAGGACATCCATGTTATAATAGATTTGAATCATGATTCGAACAGGAAACAAGCACGAATCAACGATGAAAAAAATAAAAGAGGGTTAAATCATAACATGAAGATTGTACTTGCAACGTTAAATGCGAAATATATTCATACTAGTCTTGCTTTAAGGTATTTAAAAGCTTATTGCCAAGACGACTTCGATGTCGAGATCGCTGAATATACGATCAAAGACCCGGCCATGAACATCGTCAGCGATTTGTATCAGAAAGAAGCCGACGTGATTGGCTTTTCCTGTTATATATGGAACATTGAAGAGACCATTCCAATTATTAAAATGTTGAAGCAAGTTCGGCCCGGCCTAACGATCGTGCTCGGAGGTCCTGAAGTGTCTTACGATACGCAATATTGGATGGAGCGTTTGCCGGAAGTCGATTTCATCGTCATGGGCGAAGGCGAGGAGACGCTGCATCATTTGCTGCAAGAGCTGCAGGGAGAGAGAAAGTTTCATTTCGTGTACGGGCTCGCTTATCGCAAGGATGAGGAAATTGTGTTGATGCCGGCCAGGCCGAAGCTCGATTTAAGCACGGTGAAATCGCCGCACCGTTTTGAGGAGGATTTGCCTGATCTTCCGAATCGCATCATTTATTTTGAAACGAGCCGCGGTTGTCCGTTTCGCTGTCAATTTTGCTTGTCAAGCATTGAGCAGGGCGTAAGGTATTTTGATCTGGAACAAGCGAAGAGCGATTTGAAATATTTGATCGATCACGGGGCAAAATTAATCAAATTCGTGGATCGCACTTTTAATTTAAATAAGCAATATACGATGGAGATTTTCCAGTTCCTCATTGAGCACCATAACGGATGCGTATTTCAATTTGAAATTACCGCGGACATTATGCGTCCGGAAGTGCTGGAATTTTTGTCCGAACATGCGCCGCCGGGCATTTTTCGTTTTGAAATCGGCGTGCAGTCTACAAACGATGATGTGAATCGGTTGATTCAGCGCTGGCAAAATTTCGACAAGCTGGCGCGCACGGTCAGCATCATTCGCGACAGCGGCAAAATCGTGCAGCATCTCGATTTGATCGCCGGGCTGCCGGAAGAAGATTATGACTCGTTTCGAAAAACGTTCAACGATGTGTTTGCGCTGGAGCCGGAAGAGCTGCAATTAGGATTTTTAAAAATGCTGCGCGGCACAGGATTGCGCAATGATGCCGAAAAATACGGTTATCGTTACATGGAAACCGCTCCGTATGAGATTCTCGGCAATGATGTGCTGCCGTTTTCTGACATCATTCGCATCAAGCGTGCAGAAGACATTTTAGAAAAATATTGGAACGATCACCGCATGGATCGCACCGTCAAATATGTCATCAAGCACGCATTTCCTTCTCCGTTCGATTTCTTTCAATCGTTCGGGGACTATTGGGAAAAGCAAGGCTGGCAAAAAATTGGGCACCAGCTGGAAGATTTGTTTACTCGTTTGCATGCATTTTTAAAGGAACGAAATACGCCGGACATGGACATTGTTGAAGGCTGGATGAAGCTGGATTACTTTATGAATCACAAATTTAAGCCGCGCAAAGTTTGGTGGACGTTTGAGATGGACAAAAAAGCGTTGAGAGAACATATGCGATGGCTGGCTGCGCATGCGGATCAGGTCAGCGATGCATTCGCTGAGTTAGGGATGAACGAGCAATCATTGCACAAGCATGCCGTGGTGGAACAGCTTCCGTTTGATCCGGACGCCTATGATGCGGAAGGCCGGATCATCCGCCGGGATACGCTCGTTGTCGTCGTTTATGCGGCAGTCTCTGATCACAAGCCTCGTTTTTTCACCGTGCCGATGTCCAAATTGCATGCTGAATTC
>CALKAN010000406.1 GCA_937983035.1 uncultured Paenibacillaceae bacterium
GTCGAACAGTCGATTTCCGCAATACGGTGATCATTATGACATCGAACGTCGGAGCCGAAATGATTCGCAGAAACTCAACGCTCGGTTTCACGGCTGAACAAGATGCAGGCACAGAGTACAATGCGATGAAAGACAAAGTGATGGAGCAGCTGAAGAAGAGCTTCCGTCCGGAATTTTTGAACCGGATCGACGAGATTATCGTATTCCATTCTTTGGAAGAGAAGCATATTGCCGAGATCGTGACCTTGATGGCCGAAGATCTGAGAAAACGTCTGCTGGAACAAGATGTAGACTTTGAACTGACGGAAGCAGCGAAGAAGTTCTTGGCGAAAGAAGGATTCGATCCGAATTACGGCGCCAGACCGCTGCGCAGAGCGATCCAGAAGCATATCGAAGACCGATTGTCGGAAGAATTGCTGAAAGGCAATATCAGCAAAGGGGATTCGGTCATCATCGATGAAGTTGACGGAGAATTGCAAGTGCGGCTTGCAAACAAGGTAGCTCAACAATCATAATGTTGGCATGCATGATGCCGGCCTGGTTGAATCCTTTCTGCGGGATTCATTCCGGGCCGGCTTTTTGTGCATGGAATTTGTGCTATAATGAAATCAAATTGCGCTGTCGGGGTCCATGACTTCAAACATGGAGGATGGTTGGAAATGAATGCGCTGTATCCGCTGATTGACCGATTTAAGTATCGCCATTCCGTTGTAAACAAGTCATCGCTTCCTTATTTTTTCCATACTCACCCTAAGTACGAAATTTATTATTTTCACAGCGGCAATTGTCAATATAAGCTGGGCAATCGGACGATTGATTTAGTGCCTGGAGATCTGATTGTGATGAACGGCATGACAGAACACGGCCCAGTCGTCAATCTGAATGAGCCGTACGTTCGCACGATGCTGCTGTTCGACAAAGCTTATATTAAACCGCTTCTTAACGATCCGGATGCGGTGGATGTGTTAATGCCGTTTGAGGAAATGGGCAATGTTCATTTGCGATTGGAAAGCGGCGTGAAGGAAGAACTGGAGCATATTCTCGGCCGCATGATTAATTTTTATCGCAAGTCGGATCCGGTCGCATATAATCGGTTGAAGATGGCTTTCATGGACTTGCTGCTGCTGATTTATGAGCAAAGCCAAAAGCTGGCTGCGGCGAGCCCGCTTGCAGGCAAGGAGAAAAGCATCCAAAAAGTTCTTGCTTTCCTTGAGCAAAACTACACGAAGCCGATTACGATGAATTTATTGGAGGAGAATCTGCATATCAGCCGCTTTTATTTAATGCGCATGTTTAAAGAGCAAACCGGCATGACGGTATTTGACTATTTGAAACAGCGGAGAATTAATCAGGCCAAAATCATGCTGCGCTATGACCGGGACCGATCGGTCACCGATATTTGTTATCAAGTTGGGTTTAAGCATCCCGCGCATTTTTCCAGAACATTTAAACATTACGAGGGCGTATCGCCCGAACAATACCGCAAAATGGCGAGGCCATAATGCGGTTTTTTATTTGCAAGCGCATTTCAACTCCTGGGCGCAAAATAACGGATGATGAAAATCAGCAGTAACGGTCATGCACGATGGAAAAAACAGCAGGCAAAGTTAAGCAGACTTGGCAGGATTCATTTAAACTATGAATAGATGATGATGAGAGAGGAGGGGCGTTTCGTTCCATAGATATAGAGAGAACCTTTTATTTGCTGCGGATTGTTGTGACAGCGTTTTCAAAAAATGAACATGCAAGGAGGTTCAAACGTGATGAAAATCGGTTGGCGCTGTTTGATCAGTTTCGTGATGAGTTTTTTGATTATTTTCGGGAGCGCCGGCGCCGCAGTGTTTGCGCATGAAGCTGGAGATGAAGATATGGATGCCGCATTGGCGAACGAAAATGAGTGGAGCAGCAATTTGGTGTTGAACGGCGGTTTTGAAGAGCCGCTGCAAGCTGGAAACATCCCCGGCTGGGCCATCAATGGCGGGGAAATCAGACCCGGCATTACGGTAGAAGTGACGGATGAAATCAGTTACGCCGGAGATTACAGCATTTATATCGAGGATGCTGACGATGATGAGGCGGTCGTTGTTCATACTGAAGCGATCCCGATTGAAGCTGGACAAACGTATGAGTTGGTGCTTCAAGCGAACGAAACATCAGGGACGGCTTATGTTGGTTTGCGGTATTATGCCACCGCTTCTGCTTCGGTTGTTTCAGGTTATGTCGGAACAGAATATGTCAAATTGTCTGAGGAGGATGAGTGGACAGAGGTCAAGTTGGAGGCGCGTGCGCCTGCCGAAGCGAATTTCGCCAGAGTTTTGTTGTATACGACCCGAGCTTCCACAGGGAAAATGTATATCGATGATGTGACGCTCACTTTGCAAGAAGAAGATGATTACGCGGATATTGAATATGAATTAGAAAATCTCGGCTCGCAAGTGCATACGCTGAATACGCATCGCGCCGCATTTGGACGCGATGAAGCGGGCAGGCTGGTCGGCTATTCGACGATGGTAGGCATTCCGGCAAAACTGTTGGTGATCGATATTGAGAATGATGAGCTGATCAAGCAAATCCCTATCGAAGATACGGTCGAAGGCCGCACTTACGCGATGGAGTATGTGCGCGGATTGGTTGTGCAGCCGGATGGGACGGTGTACATGGCTGGAACGCCCAGCTATATGTTCAAGTACGTGCCTGGAGATGACCGCGTTGAGTACATCGCGAATCTTCCCGGCAGACAAGTATTTGATATGACAGCAGGACCGGACGGCATCTTGATCGGCGGCACGTACAATCAGAGCGAGGCGTTTGAATACAATACAGCAACCGGTGTAATAACGAGTCTGGGCCGCATCATGGAAAATGAGTCTTATGCGTACTCGGTTGCTTATGACGCGAAGCGGGACGTCACGTATTTTGGCATCGGTTCCCACGCGCATTTGATTCGTTATGATCGAAAAACAGGGGAGAAAACGAATATTCCGCTGCCTGTATCTGCGAATTTTGTTTTCGATTTAACCGTTTCAGGAGATAAGCTGTTCATGCGATTTTCACCGGGCAATGCGATTGCGATGGATTTGGAAACGCTTGAATTTGACGAGAATGATCAATATATTACTTCCCGGCTCATGTCCCAGCCGTCACCGGTCGATGGAAAGATTTATTACACTTCAAGAGATACGCTTGGATATTATGATCCCGACACTGCAACTTATCACTCGCTTGGACATCATACGGACGGCAATGCGTACGCTTATTCGTTTGAACAATTGGAAGATCCCCGTTTGCCGGGCTATACATTGGTCGGCATCACGCGATACGCACGCGTATTTAAGTATAACTTGGAAACCGGTTATTTTCAGTTCCGAATTCTCGATATCGAAGGGGAGCCGACAGAACTGCAGACGGTCACGGTCGGGGAAGACGGGAAAGTTCATACGAGCGGTTATTTAACAGGCGGCAATGCCATCTATGATCCAGCGACGAATGAGACTGTGGAGTTCACGGATTTAACGCTGGCGCTCGGTCAGCAATTGCCGCAGACGGACCGAATATTTACGCATAAAGGCAAAGTATATTATGCGACATACCCGAATGCGAACATATATGTGTTTGACCCGGCAAAGCCTTGGAATCGCACGGGATCAGATCCGAATCCGCGTCTATTGTTTACGGTCAATGATGTCGGCAACCAAGATCGAGCAAGAGGCATGGTCATTCCGGAGAAAGATTTGCTTGTCATCGGAACGGTGCCGAAATACGGCCATAATGGCGGAGCTTTTGTCCTTTACGATCTTGCGAACGATGAGAGGGAGGCATATTACAATATCGTTCCAGATCAAAGCATTACAGCGATGGCATACAAAGATGGTCTCATTTACGTCGGATCGAATATTTGGGGCGGCTTAGGGCAAGAGCCGGAGGCGGAAGAAGCGGTGTTGTTTATTTGGGACATTGAAAACAAAGAAAAAATATTCGAAACCGTTCCCGTTCCGGGCAAAACGGGCATTACAGAGTTGATCGTCGGGCCGGACGGCAACATATGGGGCTCGGCTGAAGGGGACTTGTTTATCTTTGATCCTGACGCAAGAGAAGTCGTCCATGCGCAGCAGTTGGTGAATCGTTCTTATAACGGAGCGGTTTGGCGCGACGCCCAATTTGAAGTCGGCACAGACGGCAATGTTTACGGCGTGCAGGCAGGAAGATTTTTCGTCATTGACGCCGAAACGAAAGAGATGAAAGTGATTCGCAATGAGGGCATCCGAAATTGGATGGCTCAGGACGAATACGGCCGCTTCTATTTAACGGAAGGCGCAGATTTGCTGCGGCTTACGATTCCGCATTTGCTGGCGGAGCCGGTTACGCTTGAGTCATTGTCAGCCAAAACAGATCAGCATGCGGATGACGGGAAGATCGGGACGCCGCTGGCCGCACAGCTTCGAAACAGCTTGCGGCAAGCGAAACATCATTTGGATCAAGGGGACATCGCTCAAGCCATCTTTTTTGCAGAAAAGTTTGCGATGCATCTCAATCAGGAAGCGATGGCAAAGTTTATCGATGCAGATGTGAAAGCGGAATTGAACAGAGACATTCAAAAACTGATCAACAAACTAAGTCATTAAATCATGAAGAAAATTAACATAATTAACTATTTAGGGGGTTAAATGCATGAGAACGAAAAAGAGAAACAGCATGGCAAAGATTTTGTGGATGGCTGTCATCGTCTTGCTTTCCTTGTTGCTTGCAGCTTGTTCAGGCGGAGAAGAGGCGGCTTCGACGCCTTCTCCGCCCGCATCGCAAGACAGTCGTCCTGCTGATTCAAGCAGCGATGCATCGAGTGGAATGGAAAACAGCGCAGATGAAGAAGACAACTTGTTCAGCATTCGAGAGGAACCGATTGAGCTGTTTTTTGCGCAAACGAGCAATGGCGGGGATCAGGCAACATTTGATGAACAGTTTGGGAACAAGCTGAAAGAACTGCTGCCGCACTATACATTTACGTTTAAAGGGCGCGAAGGCAGCGGCATTTATGAAAGCTGGGTGGCATCAGGGGAACAGATCGATATTTTGCGCGCATCGATCGGCCATACGCCTTCCATGGTGCTGAGTTACGATTTGCAGCAGGATATCAGCGATTTAATCGAGAAATACAATTACGATCTCGACAAACTCGAGCCGTCAACGATTGAGGCGCAGCGCCAATACGGCGGGGAGATTTACGCACTGCCCATTAATACGACCTCACTCGCTTTATTTTATAACAAAGATATTTTTGATACGTTCGGCGTTGAATATCCGCGCGAAGGAATGACGTGGGATGAAGTGCATGATTTGGCAAGAGAAATGACTCGCGTGCATGAAGGCAGGCAAATTCGCGGCATGACGATGGCCTTCAATTATATGTTGTTTTTAAACCAGCTGTCTGTGCCGCATTTCGAGCCGGGAACGCACAATCCGAGTTTTACATCCGATGAATTTACAAAAGTGTTTGAAAATTTTACGCGGTTTTTCAGAATTCCCGGAAATGAGATGACGAACGGGAAATACAGCCTGAATGACATGCAAAATCCTTTCCGCGAAGGAAATGTGGCGATGCTGATGACGCTCAGCACGGCGAATTTTGAAGATCATATTAACTGGGATTTAGTGCAATTGCCGCATTTTGAGGAAAAAATGGGAATCGGGCCGCAATCGTATCCAACTTATTTTTACATTACGAATTTGACTAAAAACAGAGATGCAGCCTTCCAAGTGCTGATGGCGGCAACTTCAGAAGAATATCAACGTTTTTTGGCTGAAACAGGACGCATTCCGATCTTGAAGGACAGCGGTGAATTGTTAAAAGATTTTGCAAAAGACAATCCATTCTTGAGAGACAAAAACATTCAAGCGATCATTCCTGAGGTGTTCGCTGCGCCGACGGAGAAGACGCGATATCAAGGCTTGGCAGATGCGCAGCTGTTCAGAGCGCTTGAAGATTACGCTGCGGGAACGGACGTGAACACAGCGCTGCGCGAGGCGGAAGAAAGAGTAAGGCAAGAAATTGCTGCGCAAGAAGGAAATTAAACTTAAATAAGCAAAGCAAAAGATGAGCCGGACTCCAAAGAGCCCGGCTCGTTTTGTGATCGAAATGGAGAAGATTATTTCTTTTCATGGGTTTCAAACTGGACGTCAGGATCGACGTCGGCGTCATAATCTACACCCGGCCACTCAAAACCGAACAACCTTAGGAAATCTTGCTGATATCCTTCGAAATCGCTCATTTCCTTTAAGTTTTCGCTGTTTACGGTTTGCCACAGCTTCTCCACTTCAGCTTGAATATGCGGTTCCAGTTCTAAGTTGTCGAGGCGAATCCGTGCTTTATCGTCCAGCTTCGGCCCGCCTTCTGCATATAATTGTTCAGCGAATAAGCGATACATCTGTTCAGCGCAGCCTTCGTGAGTGCCGTGTTCTTTCATGACCCGGAAGAGCAAGGAAATGTACAGAGGAACGACAGGTATCGCCGCGCTCGATTGGGTTACCAGCGCTTTGTTTACTGATACGTATGCTTTGCCTTTTCCAAGGAGGCTGTTCAATTCCTGCGCCGTTTGTTCCAGGTCGTCTTTCGCTCGTCCGATCGTTCCTTCCCGGTAGACGGCATGCGTAATTTCCGGTCCGATGTAAGAATAAGCGACCGTCTTGAAATCGCCGGCCAGCACGCCTGCTTCAGACAGCGCTTCGATCCACATCTTCCAGTCTTCGCCGCCCATGACTGCGACAGTATGTTTAATTTCCTCTTCAGTAGCCGGTTCAATCGTAATTTCCGACACTTCTCCCGTTTGTGTATTGACTGTTTTGTTCGTGAAAGGCTGGCCGATCGGCTTCAAAACAGAAGTGAACGTCTCTCCGGTTTTCGGATGCGTTCTGCGAGGGGAGGCAAGACTGTAAACGAGCAGATCGATCGTGCCAAATTGTTCGCGAATTAAATCGATCGTTTGCTGTTTGAGGTCGTCTGAGAAAGCATCTCCATTGAGATGAAATGCCCGCACCCCTTCTTCTTTGGCGAGCTTGTCAAATGCCGCCGTATTGTACCAGCCGGCCGTAGCCGTGCGAGAACCGGATGCAGGTCTTTCAAAAAATACGCCGATCGTATCGGCTCCTGCTCCGAAAGCGGCCGCGATTCTGGATGCCAAGCCGTATCCCGTGGAAGCTCCTACGACGAGCACGCGCTTCGGCCCGTTTATTTTGGGCATGCTTTTTACATAGTCAACTTGTTCCTTCACATGTGCCGCGCATCCGTCCGGATGTGCAGTTGTGCAAATAAATCCGCGGATCTTTGGTTTTATAATCATTATGAATCCTCCTGTAGTTTTCACTTAGCCTTCATTTTAACTAATTTTTTCGGACAAGTCATGTATTTTTAAATTTTTTCGGCAAAAACAATCCAAGGGTCTGAAGACACTTTTCATGGGTTCACATAAATGGTAAACTTTGAATAATCTCATATTACGCAAGATTGGATGCATACTGATTGTTGAATAGGATGGACATGGAATGGCGAAAAGGAAAATCAAATTTATTTGTCAAGAATGCGGCTATGAATCTGCGAAATGGATGGGGAGGTGTCCAGGCTGTTCTGCTTGGAACAGCCTGCATGAAGAAGTGCTTTCAGCCGCTCCGGCAGGCGGCGCTGCAAGAAGTGCTTTTGTTCCGCAAGAAAGGCCGGCGCCAATCATAAGTATAGAGAGTAAGCATGAACCGCGCATCATAACAGGGATCGATGAGATGGACCGCGTGCTCGGCGGCGGAATCGTTCCCGGTTCGCTGGTGCTCGTCGGAGGAGACCCGGGAATCGGCAAGTCAACGCTGCTGTTGCAGTTGTCTCATGCGTTGGCATGCAAACAGAAGAAAGTGCTGTACGTTTCCGGAGAGGAATCTGCGCAGCAGACGAAATTGCGGGCAGATCGGCTGGGCATACGATCTGAGCTTCTGTATGTGCTTTGCGAGACGAACATGGAATATATCGAACTGGCGATCGAACAAGTGAAGCCTGAATTTATGGTCATCGATTCCATTCAGACCGTTTATCGTCCGGAACTGGCTTCTGCACCTGGAAGCGTTTCTCAAGTGAGAGAATGCACAGCGGTTTTCATGCGCATGGCTAAAACGCAAGGGATCGCCACTTTTCTGGTCGGTCATGTGACGAAGGAAGGAGCGATTGCCGGTCCGAGGCTGCTGGAGCACATGGTGGACAGCGTTTTGTATTTTGAAGGAGACCGTCATTATGCTTACAGGTTGCTGCGAGCGGTGAAGAACCGGTTCGGTTCTACGAATGAGATGGGCATATTTGAGATGGAAGAAGGCGGACTCAGGCAAGTGGCGAATCCATCAGAACTTTTCTTGTCTGAAAGGCCGAAAGGCGTGGCCGGCGCGTCGGTGACGGCCAGCATGGAGGGCACGCGGCCGATTTTGGTCGAATTGCAAGCAT
>CALKAN010000407.1 GCA_937983035.1 uncultured Paenibacillaceae bacterium
GATAGAGTTTGCCACAACTTTCAAAATATTGATCCATAGTTCATCTTCTGGATTTAATTTAAAATTCTTCAAGAAATCGATCATATTCCAGCACATCCTTTCTTTTCTCTATATAAATTTATAATAACTGAACAGAAGCGAAAGCAGCTCCAAAATTGCGCGCTTCAGCTTCTAAAAAAGTCATTCAGAATCAATCCCAGCTAGCCTTCTCCATGAGCAAGGGCTTCAACATATTTGCGAAATTTCGTCCATGTTCTCATCACCCTCACCCCTTTCACGCATCAGAAGTATTTCAACTATAGCAATAAAGCGTTTACATGTCAATGATATGGTGCGAATTTCGTCAATTTTCATCATTTTCACAGGGGCAAGTCTTCGCTTTGGCGCATCGGTCTTTCATCGAATTTTCAGTCAAGGTTTAACTGCTTTCCATATATATTTCAATTCTCTGACTGCAATTTTTCCGTCGATGATGTGTTCGTTTAATATTTTCTCAAACTCAGCGCTTCGTTCAGGTGATGTATAATCTGGATTTCCAGGGGTGTCCGAGAGAAATTTGGCGAACTCAGTTTCATTAGGGAAAACCATGACGGCCTCGTTATATTTTTCAATCTCAATTTCTTGAAATCCATTTGCAGCCAACCTTTTTTCTACGATATCTATTTGATTATGAATGCCAAATATGACGCCCTCTGAAGTTAGCAGCCTGCCGTGATTTATAATCGATGCAGGTCCGCGGCGATCATAGATCAGATCAAATTGTCCATCTTCAAACGGCATTTCAGACTTCGTATCAGCATAAACAAAATCGACATTTTCAACAGCGCTGGAAGCCAGCAATTATTTAGCAATGTTGATCATTTCGATGGAGTATTTTGGCGATCATGTCAAATCATTCTGCTCTCATATTATTATTTTATCCCCTTATTCATCATGTCGTCAACTTCACCTGCCGCGCACTTGTTGATTTCATTGCCTATTCATCTTTCAACTTAAATTTCGAGAACGTTCCATTGTTGGATCCAACATAAACATATTCCTCGTCTCGGCTGATCATTTGTCTGATCCTCTTCCGTTTCTATTACAAGTGAATCGGCTGGTTCTTCCAGAACTCCCGCATCTTCCACCACTTCACAACGAAGCAACAGAAGCAGGATCACTCCGGCAGCACCAACAGCGCACAACAGGCGGCTTCGAGTCGACATGTTTTCACTCTTCCTTTATTTTCCTTTACTCTAAAGAATACGTACATAATATGGATAAAGTTGCTTATCGTTGATTTTATGAATGAACGTTTTGTTTGATAACACGGTGAATCCGTTCCGATAACCGCTCTCCAATTTCCAGCATGCCAAAATCGCCGGGATGCAGCAGATCTGCTGAAAGACCATCTATATTCTTTAACATCTCCGACCCGTCAACATAATGAACATTCGGCAGCCCGGCGGCAATGTCACTAAGTGCTTGACGAAATTGTGCAACGCGCGTTTTTTTTGCGGCCGCCTCTTCTTCAGAGACATTTGTAAACGGCAATTCATTGTAATAAGGCAAAATCGACATGCAGAAGACCGGATGCTCTGGATGTGCTTCAGCAATCGTGCGAACAAGATAACTCGCCCGCTCTTGAAACACCTCCAGCGGAAAGTTCTGGTTCACCATATTGACGGACACGCACAATAAACACAAATTCCAATCGTCCTTGGAAGCAATGTAATCGGCTATCGCCTCTTCGCAATATGCGGATCCGCTCGTGCCTAAATTATACAAATCAGCACCCAACCTGCGCGCAGTTACGCTTGCGTAAGTCAGATGCCCTCTGCTGGCAGATGCCCCTTGTGTGATGGATGTGCCGTAAGCGATCATCTTCAACTTCGGCAAATCCGTTTCTTCCGGCGGCCTGATCCCCTCTCCTTCGATCCCGTGGTAAATCACTTTTCCTCCGCGCAGCTGCAGTCTCCACGTTCGCAACGAGAAGGGCATCGCTTTGACTTGCTTCTCATCCAACAGCGCCAACCTCTCTGGGTATGTAAGTTCTATCGTTCTCTTTTCTCCTTCTTTTATTTGAAAGATTTGATTGTGCTGAAATCCTCCGAAAAACGGAACAATCTCCAAATCGCCTTCGGCAGCGGTTAAAGCAACTTTGACCGTATCACCTGCAGACAAAAAGCGAATTTCCATGCCTGCTGCGCGAAGATACCGATCCTGCGCATTTTCATTCACTTGCTGTCTCACCGCTTCAGGAATGCGTTGCAGCCTCACGCCGTCTTGATCTTGAATGCACTCAGCCACATTATGAAGCAAAACGTTGTTATAAATCATAAGTATCTCTCTTCCTTTCTTGTTCACATATTTTTATCATTTGTTTGTTAAAAATTTCATTTTTCTTTAACTATATTCGTTGGAAAGCATGAGAACAAGCTGTGCTGCATTGTATTAATATAATCGATCTCACATGTCATGTTTGCAGATGAAAACGCATTTTGGATCTCTTCCCCATCGTAAGCGTAGAAATCTGCTGCAATGTATAGACCCGTCGCTGCAGCAGAATATGGATAACTTCAGCCACAAGCGCTTTCAGTAAGTGCTGTAAATATGGCAAATAGCAGTTGCAAGATATATGTTTATTGTTCGTTTCTATCGGTTTTCCGCGATATAATCCATTCCTGGTTTTCCAAGCCGCCATACGCCTCTGGTTGAAACCGAAAAATTATCCATCAATCCACATCCCTTTCTATTCCTTCAACATACAACATCCTGTAAAAAATTCCAATATTTATTTCAAATGAAATCTATAACTAACACCTGCAGCTGCTATATAATCTGAATAAATGCTGCACACAAGGTTGACAATCTTCCTTTTATCATTTTGAAAATTTCTTTGCATTCCTGAGCCTGATCATCGAGAAGTCATCGATCGTTGATTGAAGGATTGCTTCCTTTAAAGGATAAAGGTTTGGAGTGAATCTTAGTTCAACGCCGCGGTTGACGATGGCTTGCAACAGGTTTCCTAACGGTTCTATTTTGATCGGTTCAACAGCTGCACGCGATGTATAATACCCTGCTGTTTTATCATAAAGTTCAAAATTGTCACTGCGAAACGTGTACTTATACAATTCGGTGTTAAGGATTTTTGCTGTCCAATCATTCTCAACTGCAATGATGGTGTCAGCAGCAGTGTCTTTGAAAAATCGACATTCATCTTCTTTGCTCATATTTGCTGACTTTCTAAAAATGATCCGCGGGCACTCCCTTGGGAAAAAATAATTCACGGAATGCTCGTCATCAATGGCCCAAACGAAAGGTGGAATGTGTTCTTGGTGCTTCACTTTTCGCGGATGGAAAATTTGAATATCAGGCTCTTCACTGAAATGATATAAGAACATACGGCACCTCCTCATGCATCGATTTCGGTTTCCTGATCCCGCTTTCCGCGTGAAGGCGCGAGCGCAAACGCCACGACCAAATATACCATGCTGTAAATAAATGCGATGAAGCATAAAATAAGATTTCCTCGCAGCGAATACGGCAAAATAGCATTCACGCAAATGATCAAAACGAATCCGATCAGAACAATGGCTGCAAGCTTAAACCATGGATTGCGGGCTGTTTTTATCATCAACAGGCTCGGCAGCCCTAAGAGGAGAATGAATACAGAAGGAAGAAACATAAAACTGACAACGACATCCTGCAGCAATGCAAATTCGTGACCCTCATCAAAAGTCGGCTGGAATGCAAACACGCTGTAAATGGAAAAGCTTAAAACAACAGTATTCCAAATGATAAAAAGAATTGTCCTCATCTTTCACCCCGCCTTTTGTTGACATCTCTATCTAATCATCTTCCCTTTTGCCTGCCACGCCATAGAAAAAAATCTTCGTCAAATCCTCCGTTAACGGAAGCAGAGAATCCGCGATCTCTTCCCGCCGCATATAGTCTGCAAACATTTGAATATAAAACAAAATCGCCTCATTAGAAATGTTCTGATCCACGAAGCCTTGCTCCTTCCCTTCTTCAAACAGCTTCATGAATCTAGGCAGCGCTTTTTCCCTGTAAAATTGTTCAATAAAATTGCTTTCTTTCGAATATTCCAACATAAACTGCTTGAAAAAATCTTCATTGACTTCACCAGCAACCAGTGACTTATCAAAGATAATTTTCTTTACTTTGTCTGGAAAAGGCAGGTCGCTGTCAAACAATCGCTCGTACTTTTCCCAAATTTTATTCACATAATAGGTTAGCACTTCACGAACTAAATTGTCTTTGCTTTCAAAATAATTGTAGATCGTTACTTGGGATACATTCGCATCTTTTGCAATTTCAGAGATCGTTACCTTGTTTACTCCGTATTTTAAAAATAAAGTCAATGCAGATTCCAATATGCTGTTTTTTTTCTGTTCTTTCCTGCGTTCAAATCCGTTCATCTTGTTCACCTCGCTGTATCATTTAGTTTAATCAAAGTTTTGTAATAAAACAAATGAAATATTTCAAAATCTATTGCGTAAAAATAAAATGACATGTATTATGAACTATATAACATAAAATATTTCATTAATTTCATAACCTTGTTCTTTTTCATTATAAAAAGGGGTGATGACGGATGACGGTATTGGAAGTGAAAGATCTGAAAAAGCGGTTTGGGCAATTTTACGCATTGAACGGTGTCAACTTCGAACTGAGCGAAGGCGAAATATTCGGCTTTATCGGCCCAAACGGAGCGGGCAAATCGACGACAATTCGGATCTTGCTTGGCATTTTAAAGGCAACGGAAGGAAGCGCGAAAATATTTGGCAAAGATGCCTGGAACGATGCAGTGGAAATTCATAAACGAATTGCTTATGTGCCGGGAGATGTCAACTTGTGGCCCAACTTAACCGGCGGCGAAGTCATCGATCTATTAGTCAAGCTGCGCGGCGGAAAAAGCCGTAAACGCGATCGGGAACGATACATCGAACGTTTCGAGCTGGATCCAACCAAAAAATGCCGAACGTATTCAAAAGGAAACCGGCAAAAAGTCGCATTGGTCGCCGCATTTTCATCGGATGCTGATCTTTATATTTTTGATGAACCAACTTCTGGTCTTGACCCGCTCATGGAACAAGTTTTTCAGGAGTGCGTTACGGAAGCGAAGCATGAAGGAAAGAGCGTTCTGCTATCCAGCCACATTTTATCCGAGGTGGAAAAGTTATGTGACAGGGTGGGTATTATTAGACAGGGCGAAATGGTTGAAACCGGCACACTGAGCGAGCTGCGTCACTTGACCCGAACAAACTTGCTTGTCGAAACGAAAGAACCGATCGATTCTTTATATCAATTGCCCGGCGTGTACGATATCAGCGTCAACGGGAAGGCCGTCTCATTCCAAGTCGATACAGAAAAGCTGGATGCCGTAATGAAGCATATTAGTCCATTTGGCATCGTAAAGCTGGAAAGTGCTCCGCCAACATTGGAAGACTTGTTCATGCGCTATTATGGCAATGAGCGAAAGCAAGCTGCAGGAGGGGATTCCTAATGCTTCGTTCCATGACGAAACATACCGGATCCTTGGCAAAATTTATGCTGAGAAGAGACCGCATTCGCATCCCCTTATGGCTCATTGGACTTACTTTTTTTACATTCATCGTGCCGCTGGCCTTTGATCAAATGTATGAGTCTCAGCATGAAAGATCCGCGTTAGCCGAGACGATGAACAATCCTGCGATGATCGCAATGGTTGGACACGGCAATTTGGACAATTACACAACAGGGGCGATGACCGCACACAACATGCTGCTTATGACTGCTGTCGTTGTCGGGCTGATGAATATTCTGCTCGTGATCCGTCACACGAGAGCGGATGAAGAAGACGGACGCTTGGAACTTCTTCGTTCCTTGCCTGTCGGACGGCTGGCGAATTTAAATGCAGCACTTGCTGTCTTGATCGGCACGAATATATTGTTAGCGCTGATCATCGGCTTCGGTTTATACGCATTAAATATTGAAAGCATGGATCTGGAAGGTTCCTTGCTTTACGGCGCGGCGTTAGGCGGTGCGGGATTAGTGTTTGCCGGGGCGGCGGCTGTCTTCGCTCAGCTTTCTGAAAACTCGCGCAGTGCAACGGGTTATTCCATCGCCGTGCTGCTTATCGCCTATTTGATGCGAGCAGTTGGTGACGTAAGCAACGATGCGTTGTCTTTGCTCTCTCCTTTAGGCTGGGTAACCCGAACAGAAGCTTATTCCAATAATGTTTGGCAGCCTGTTTTGCTGCTTTTGATAATATCGATCGTTCTGTTCATTCTAGCCAATTATTTTAATGCCATCCGCGATTTAGGCGCAGGCTTCATCCCAGCTAAACCCGGCAAAAGAAATGCTTCGCCGCTGCTGCAAAACCCTCTCGGACTCGCCTTTCGTTTGCAGCGCACGGGCATGATCGCTTGGGGAATCGGAATGTTTGTGTTGGGCATCTCTTATGGTTCAGTGATGGGGGACTTGGAATCTTTCTTTGAAGGAAATGAAATGCTTGAACAGATGTTGATCGGGGTGGAAGGCTATTCACTCACTGAACAGTTTATTCCTATGCTCATGCTCGTCATGAGCATACTTGCGACGGTTCCCCCTGTCATGGCGATGATGAAACTCATCAGCGAAGAGAAAAAACATCGCGTTGAACATCTGTTGGCAAGAACTGTGTCACGCACGAAGCTGATCGGAAGTTATGTGCTCCTGGCTGTTATCAACGGGTTTGTGATGATTTCCCTTGCAGCCATCGGACTTTGGTCAGCAGCTGATGCCGTAATGGAGGACGGATTTTCATTCAGCGCCATATATGGAGCTGCACTCGCTTACTATCCTGCCATGCTCGTCATGATCGGCGGCGCCGTCTTCCTCATCGGCTGCCTGCCGAAATTGACAGGAGTGATTTGGTTTTACATCGCCTATTCATTTATCGTGCTCTATTTAGGCGGATTGTTTCAATTTCCGGAATGGGTCGGGAAACTGTCGCCGTTCGGCTATATTCCGCAGCTTCCGATTGAAAGCTTGGAGCCGCTCCCTGTCTTTTTCTTGCTGATGATCGCATTGTTTCTATCGGCATTTGGATTCAAGGGGTACAGAATGCGGGATATTGAGGGATAATTGGAGCCCCAAGCGGGGCTCTTTTTTTTTCTAATTCACGCAGATTTTTTCTGCAGACAGCTTTTGCAGCAATATGTTCCCCAGGTTAGATTTTAAGCACTATGAAAGTGGCTTGCAGCAAATCATTCAAACGATGAATTACTGGATTGGTCATCTGATATCACTGATATTAATGTTAGAATACTGGATCATGGCCTATTGATTGATGTACAGACACATTTTTGGTTAATTGGTACTGCGAACCATAATATAAAAATCTCCGTGGTGCTAAATGCGGTCCACGGAGAATTTTTTTACGATGTCATCATATATTTTTAAGTCATTCGTTAGATATAAACAGCAGAGCAATATAATAATCTTAAGATGCAGTGTCAAGTGCTTGCTTGCTGAACAACCTTATGGAACTATTTCCTCCAATCAGTACTTCCTATTGAACAATTACTATTTCCTTAAATCAATTTTGTTTACTGATCGCTTGTGACCTCTATCCCCATTAATCAGATGGTGAATGCGTTTACAACTTTACTTTGAACCAACCCCCAATATCAAAAGTTAGACTATTTTATCTTTAAGCTAGTTTTATTTAATAAATCACATCAAGATCATGATGCGGTCTGCAAATTGTCCTTTTTTCCCAGATAAAACATAAAGCATGTCCCCAGCACCCAAAACGGCTCCCACAATATGAATCTCCAAAATGTCTCATAGGCATCTCATCTCAAAATTTAGTATATTCAATCCTGCCCTTGCCCAATCATTCCGCCCGCTGCCCAATAAAAACTCATGCCGGCAAAAAGCAATGTCCATATCTTGCCGGCAATGACAAATCGTTTTCTATGGAACCTTATGCTCTGCCGCCACCTCTCATTTTTTAACTCGATTGGATCCTTTAATCCTAATTCGGGCTGATCTCCGTCAAGACGTTGATCTCGCTGCCGTCTGAAGTAATTAATATGGTTCCGTGCATGGCGGTAGAATAAAGATCGATATTTTCATTTTTATATTTCAACATCGTTTCATAATTCGGATTCCGATTGACGCTGACGACAGCAACTTCAGGTGAAACCATGCGCACAAATCTGGACGAAAAAGCATCACTGTACCCATGATGCGGCGCATCCATGAAATCTGCTTGAAGGTCTTCTCCATATTCCTCCATCAAATTTAATTGTCTGGCAATGGTGATGTCTCCAGTAAACAAAAACCGCTTGTTGCGGAAGGTCATCATTAAAACGAGCGAACGGTCGTTGACCTCATCCAGCTCAAACGTTTTGATCGCTTCCGGAAGCTCTCCTTTGCCAGGATTCAGCACCTTGAATTCGAGTTCTTCGCCCAGCGCAAACGTATCTCCTGCCTCTAAGTATTCGAGCGGAATGTTCCTCATCGCTATTTGATATAAAGTTCTGGCGCTCCAGTCTTTATCCGGAAAATGAGGCATGTAAAATTGATCGATTTTGATGCTTGACATGATGTCCGGAAAACCGCCGATATGATCGCTGTGAATATGCGTATTGACTGCTGCGTCCAACTTTTCGATGTCGAGCTGCTCCAAAACATCCAAAACATAAGAAGACATATCGGAGATCCCGCTGTCGATCATCATCGCTTTGCCGTCCGGCGACTGAATAATGATCGCATCGCCCCCGTGCTTGCCGGCTTCATTATCCAAATTCAAGTAATGAATGGCCAGCAGTCCCTCTAATGCCTTGGGATCAAATATGTCAACCGCCTCTGGTTCACTCCCCGTTGCATCGTCTGAATCGACAAGCGAATCTTTGCTAATCTCCTGTGAAGCATTGGACTGCAATTCCACATCCCTGCTCGCTTCTTCTGCCGCACTGCAGCTTGCGCCAATCAAAACAATGAGAAGCAAAGTTATGCTGCATGCCAATATGCTTCTGTTTTTTAACATTT
This sequence comes from uncultured Paenibacillaceae bacterium, assembly GCA_937983035.1. Taxonomy (GTDB): domain Bacteria; phylum Bacillota; class Bacilli; order Paenibacillales; family CALAME01; genus CALKAN01. Next base: position 9,025 of record CALKAN010000407.1, read on the forward strand.
GAAGTTTCCATTTTGCCAGCATATGTACTGTCCTTTCCCTGCGTTGTCATTCATCGATGAATACAGTTGTAAATCATAGATAGAAAAAACTGTTTATTATAAAATATCATAACAAAGATTATTCTATAAAAATAGTTTATAATATAATAGTTCCGCAGTTTGGAAGATCGTCCGTAAGATCGTCCATAGACAGGAAATGGAACATGATCTTCGAAATATGCAAAAGGCAAGAAAATGAGATTGAGAGGAGTTAACGCGATGCGCAAACGTTTGTCCATCCTATTCACAGTCATTTTATTATGCCTGAGTGCTGTCAATCATGTGTCCGCTGCGCCTGAGCCGTCTGCAGCAAAAGACAATTTAGAAATCACATCCCAGCGATTGCAATCACAAGATGCCGTTACGATTGTCATCGATGGGCAAACCAGCACATTTTCACAACCGCCTGTCATTTTGAACGGTCATACATTAGTGCCGTTTCGAGGCATTTTCGAATTATTGGGAGCCCAAGTGTTTTGGAATGAAAAGTCCAGAACCGTCCGTGCGCTTGGCAGCGGCCAAGAAATTCAATTGACGATTGACTCGGATGTGGCTGTAGTCAACGGGAATGCCATTGAAATGACTCAGCCGGCGATCATTGTCAATGGTTCGACGATGGTGCCGCTGCGTTTTGTCAGCGAATCGCTGGGCTGGAACGTAACTTGGGAGCAGCATTCTCGCACGGCATACATTGATCCCGTTCAACCTGAGACTGAAGAAAAAAATGAACAGATTGCAGACGAGAATCCTGTGCAACAAAACGATGAAGAACAATCGATCCTGGATTGGGAGAAACAAGTGATAGAATTAGTGAATGAAGAAAGAGCCAAAGCGGATCTGCCGCCGCTGGAATACGATGAAAAACTTGCCATGTCTGCTAGAGTGAAATCGGAAGATATGCGCGATGAAGCTTATTTTGATCACATCTCCCCTGTTTATGGAACGCCATTCGAGATGATGAGCGAGTTTGGCATTGATTATATGTATGCCGGCGAAAATATTGCCGTAGGATACACAAGCCCAGAAGCTGTCGTAAAAGCTTGGATGAATTCCCCTGGCCATAAGCAAAACATTCTCAGCGAAGACTACACCCATATCGGTGTCGGTTATGCAAAGGGCGGAGATTACCTCCATTATTGGACGCAGCAGTTTATTGGAAAATAATTTGGCGGGTTCGCAGCCGAAATCTTTGGCGGCGAGCCTTTTTTCATTTGTTCACCGCAGTCATGCAATTCCGTTTGACATTGAAATCGCTTTTCCGTATAATGTTGTTTGTGCAAAAGAATATACGGTATGGTGGAGAATAGAGTGAAAACCAATCCGTAAAACATATCTTCTACTTCATGTAGATATGTTTTGGGTTGGTTTTTTTTGTACCGCAAGTCACATCTCCACTCATGCATATTCCAGAACAGGGGGTGTTTAACAGTTCATGCAGAAGCGATCTGTAAACCCATCACTTCAACGACTTCTTGGCAGATCGTTCGAATCAGCTCTCGTCTAGTTCAATCAGACGAATGAGAAATGATTAAAAAGGGAGAAAATTTTTATTTAGGGGGATGTTACATGAAACGATTCGATTTGTTGAAAAAGTTCGCCTTGCCTATGCTCATCGCCATCATTGCATTAGCAGGTTGCAGCAGCGATGAAGCAGCGCCTTCCAATCAACAGCAGCAACAGCCGGCGAACGAAAACGCGGCTTCGGGTGCCAAAGAAGAAGAATCCAAAATTGAAGTTTCCGATGAGGAAGTCACTTTGACGCTGTATGCAAATGTCGGTCTGACCGATGAAGAGTTTGAGCTGTTTTTTAAAGAACCGATTGAAAACAACTTTCCAAACATCACGATGGTCAAAATAAACGGCAACCTGGATGAACTGGTTGCGAGCAGAGAGATTCCGGATATTATTTTCTCCGATAATGACTGGCACATGCCATTGAGAGAGCTTCGTCTGCCTGCAGACATTTCCGACTTGGTCGAGAAATTCGAAATTGATCTGGACAAATTCATTCCAGAAACGGTAGCAGCCATCCGAAACCTCGATCCTGAAGGCAAGAGACTGGAAGGAATCCCGGTATGGAGAAACGTGGGAGCCATGTTCTACAACAAAGATATTTTTGATCTGTTCGGCGTAGCTTATCCAGAAGATGACATGCTTTACAGCGAAGTGCTGGATAAAGCCAAACTGCTCACGAGAGAAGTAGACGGCACGCAGTATATCGGTTTCGACCCGCGCTTCCCAGACCATCTCGTCAGCCCGTATACGCAGCCTTTCGTAGATCCGGAGACGGATAAACCGCTGATCGATATTCCGTTGTACCGCAAAGTACTCGAAGTATTTGTAGAAAACTATAATATTCCTGGCGTTGTAGTCGAAAATTCTTATGCTTATGCAAAAGGAACCTTCATGGAGCAGCAACGTCTGGCCATGATGCCGGATTGGGTTTCCAAAATTCTTGGCCAACTTGATCAAGACGCAGAGAACTTGCCGAATTTTGACTTGGTAACAGAGCCAAGATTCGAAGATAAGAGAGGCACGGGACGCCATACGCTTGCAAACATGCTGATCATCACGGAAACAAGCGAACATAAAGAACATGCCATGCAAGTGTTGAAATATATGGTTTCCGAAGAATCGCAAATGCATATAGATCGGAAGAGCGTCGTGTAGGGAAAGAGTGTAGATCTCGGTGGTCGCC
>CALKAN010000408.1 GCA_937983035.1 uncultured Paenibacillaceae bacterium
CGCTCTTCATACTTTTTCATCGCTCTTCAAATATGAGCGTTTCATGATTCCAAATATACGCGGACTCAATCGTGTCTAACGTCTTCGAAATCACCTCTTCGCCCTTCATCAAGATCTGTGTCTTTTTTCCATAAACGGAGATGACAGGAGCAGCCGTTTCCTCGACATTCATTTGAGGCAAAGGCACAGTGTAAGCCAAAGAAAAAGATTCAATCGTCATCTGATCGCTTTCTGCTGTTTGAACGAACATGCCTGCATTTTCGAACTCCAGCACCTTTTTTGTTTGAACAGGATCGATGCGGTAAAATGATGCCTTCGTAAACGCATGGCCCGTGCCTGCTGGATAATACGATTCAACAATGAGCAGCGGCGCATCGGATGGCCAGACAGCGGTTTTCACGCTCGCATGAAGCACATCCCGCCCTATGAAATCGTAATAATTCACTTTCCAATCATCTTGTTCACGCTGCAAAATAAAGAGTATGGAAGGACCGACGGCGTCGCTTGCCCAAGCAGCCGCATACTCCTCCTCAACCATGATCACATCGAGCGGTTGGCTTAAAAAGTCTTCGCGAGACATTCTCCAATTTTCTCTCAGTTCTGCGGCCGCATCAAAAACGCGGTTTTTTATCGTTGCGATCATGCTGTCGTCTGAGTTTGCTGACATTTCTTCGCTTCTTTCAGAAGGGTGAGGATCGGTGACTGCGATCGGCGGATTCGACGTAGCAGCAGAATCAGGATCGGCAAAGCAGCCGGCGATGAGGATGAGCATGATTAAAAATTTTTTCATATTTGCATAAACCTCCTTTTTGTCGCTCTATCTGTTTATCATATATGCAAATATTGGAAATGCCAAGATCGTCTAAATGCAAAACAACACCTCCCGCATTTGCTGCGAAAGGTGTTTTCAACTCAGCGTGACATCCTGCCGCGTGATTTAGCCGATTCAATCCTGTGCAATGTCGACGCATCATCTCCGCATCCGATCACAACTGAAACTGACTTTGCCGCATCTCCACCCATTCTTCATTGCCTGAAAGATGAGATCGATAAACCGCATCGATGACTGCTGAAACCGTCCGGCCGTAATCACCATCAATATCCAGCTCTTTTCCGAATTGGATCGCATCCAGCAGCTCTTCCCACTGCAGAGCAAAAGGTTCCGGCATTCCGTCCAGCTTGACCTCTTCATAAGTCCGCTCTTCTCCTTGGGACATCCACAAACTGCTCATCCCATTCAATTTCAAGCTGCCGCCGGTAAACAGCAGCTCTGTTTCATTCACGGGCACTTGTTCATAACCGCACAACGACACCGCAGCCGACAAACCGGATTCCAATGTCAACAATATGTTTGCACTGCCTTCTACATTGCCCCGTTTGCCGCGGTAAGTGAGCACACCCTTCACGCGATTCACATAACTTCCAGTCAACCACTGAATCTTATCAATGGAATGACTGCCCAGATTGATCACAATTCCGCCGCCCGATTGCGCTTGATTCAGAAACCATTCCGGCCGTTCCGACAAAAAATAAGGATAATGCCTGCGGTCAATGATCATGACCAACTCTCCCAGCCGTCCGGATTGCACAATTTCCTTCGCTTTGCGGTTAGCCGGAAAATAATGCTGCATATGCCCAACAGCAACGACCGCGCCATGCTTCTCCCCTGCCTGACAAATCTCGTCGCATTCCAGCGCATTGAGCGCCATCGGCTTCTCGATCAACACATGGCAGCCCTGCTCAATGCACCAAATCGCCGCGTCTTTGTGCAAATGATGCGGCAGCGTAATGACGGCGATATCCGGTTTTTCCTCTATGACCATCGTTTGATAATTATCATAAGCGCGCACACCATGCAGCTTTGCCAACGATTGCGCTCGTTCCAGCTGAATATCCGCCACTGCCGCTGCTTCCGTTCTTTCCGAATTTGACAAAGTTTTTAGATGAATTTTTGCAATGTTCCCTGCACCAATGACGACTGTTTTGTATTTTTTCAACCGTTCCTCTCCTTCCCTCTCTCTGTCATTCCAAAATGAAATATTTTGTGCTCAACCATGCTTGATATATTGCCGGATCAAAATGGTTCTTGCCTCAATCCAAAAGCAATGTTAACCAATGTGATTGCAATAATTAAAAACTGATTGCCAATCGCATCAGCGATTTACCCTCAACGCATCAAAGGAAGCATAGTATCCCGTTGAATCCGGATGCCTTTCCCAAATCGTTTCCAACCGGATCACATGCAGCCCTTCTTCCAATTCGCCGGTATGGAACGTTTCGATCTGATACTGAATGACCGGGTCATAAAAATCGATCGTCGTTTGATATTCCCCGTTCACATATACCCGTCCTTTTCCGCGCACGCGATGCAAATCGGCAACAAGAACAGCAGACGTTCCGTAAAAAGGAATTTCCACATAGGCGCCTTGCTCAAAACCGAGCATCATGCTGCCATTGCTGTAGAGCGGATTTTCAAACTGCCTCCATAGGCCGGAGTAATGGACCAGCGGATCCTGGTCCTCAATCTGAGCCGGCTGATCGTGCACATTCACGACGGCGATCGGTTCAGAACCTTCGGACAACAGGCCGCGCGCATCGATCACATACAGCGTGTACCAGCCGGAACGGAGATCAGCTGTATCGATTTGGATGGCGACGCCTGCATCGGCGGGTCCAATTTTTCCATGCTGCGCCCCGGCTGCTTCAACCGCAGCCCGCTCCGCCGGCGTCGATGACGGCACCAGATAATATGTGCCTTTTCTTGGACTTGTTCCCTGAACTTCTTCCCCAGCGAGCAAGGGACCTTCCGTTACCCCGTGCAATTGAAACGTTTCTAAATAGACTCTCAAGCCGTCAAACGGCACCAGCGCGCTTGAAGCTTCTTCATTTTTTTCACCGAGCGCTTCGATGCGGATCGTATGCACGCCTTCTTCCAACGGCCCTGTGTCAAATGTGACTTGCTGATAGAGGATCGGACGATTGTAGAAATCGACCGTTGCCTTGTACTCTCCATCCACGTAAATATTGCCCAGCCCTCTTGCCGTATGCCGGTCTGTAATCAACTGCGCGGACGTTCCGTAAAACGGAATCGTCACAGAAGATCCGCGATCCCGGGCATATTTCATCGTGCCGCCCGCATAAGCCGAATTCGTTAATGTATTCCAAACCCCTTCGTAAATCAAGAGCGGATCATCGTCATCAAAAAACGATTTTTGCACAGGCACGATCACGACAGGCACGCCTTCGGAAATTAAATCATGGTGATCGATGGCATATAACACGTATTTGCCAACGCCTAATGCAGACGCATCCAACGAAACGATTTCGCCGCCTTCCGCTTGCACGCTGATTCCGCCGGCAGCAGCCGCTGCTTCGATCGCTTCTTTTTCACGCGGGGTGTCAAACGGCACAAAATATATCACGCTGTCCCGGCTGCTTGAGACGGCAAATGCATCATATTCCGCGACCACGCCAAGAGACGGAGATTCCACAATCGATGGCGGCAGCCAACTGATCATAGACACCGCAACCTCTGCCAGTTGATCTCTCTGAACATCGATCAATGCAGACACGGTTCGCACAGCATCGGAAGACGTGACCGTGACCCGTTGACGTCCCGCAGGCACGCCGCTTAACATAAACCGGCCTTCATCATCCGTTGTTGCCGCAACGGCAGTGTTCCCTGTCAGATGAACATGCGCACCCGGCAGCGGCTCCCCGTCCGGATCGAATACGATTCCGGCAATGGCGCCTTTCGACTGATCACCACGAAATACGTGCAATGAGTGCGTTTCGCCCAAACCGTCTGCGGCCCTGAACGTTTCGATGACAATGTGCATATGATCGC
>CALKAN010000409.1 GCA_937983035.1 uncultured Paenibacillaceae bacterium
GGGGAATAGAAATACAATTCAACCGGCTCAGCCGGCTCCTCTTCCTCTGCGGCCGGTTCCCCCGCAGCTTCAACGTTTTGTTGACTGTCAGTCTCTGTTTCATTCATTGAATTTACAGGCACAGAGCTCTCTCCCCCAGCTTGCTCGCCGACGCTGCTGCAAGCGCTGAAGAGGATGATCATGATTCCCAGCATAAAAAGCATGAACCCCTTACCTTTCATGAACACCTCATCATTCCCCCTTTTTCCATAAATAATGTGCAACATGATGTGATAAAACCATGCAAGCGAATTAAAATTGAAGCGCTTTCAACCATGGCTGCATTCAATATAATTCATTTACGGAAAAAATACTTGGCTCATATGATGATTTTATATGTTGATTTGATTAAAAAAAGCAAAAAAACGCTGGACGATAAACTTCGGTGCAAACCTCGGATTAATCGTTAGCGTTTTTCAACATATTAATATGGAATTAAACAGTAATTTTCGCATCTTCTTTCAGAGCGGCTGCTTTATCGACTTGTTCCCACGGCAGGTTCAAATCTTCTCTGCCGAAATGTCCGTAGGCAGCAGTTTGCTGGTAAATCGGTCTGCGCAAGTCAAGCATCTTAATGATGCCGGCAGGCCTTAAGTCAAAATGCTTCCGCACCAACTCAGCCAGTTTATCTTCTGAGATCACAGCCGTTCCGAACGTATCAATATTAATGGACACAGGCTGCGCAACGCCGATCGCATACGCTATTTGCACTTCGCATTTGCGCGCCAAACCTGCAGCAACGATATTTTTCGCTGCATAGCGTGCAGCGTAAGCACCGGAGCGGTCAACTTTCGTCGGATCTTTTCCGGAAAAAGCACCGCCGCCATGGCGAGCATATCCGCCGTAAGTATCGACGATAATTTTGCGCCCGGTTAAGCCGGCATCCCCTTGCGGCCCCCCAACGACGAAGCTGCCGGTCGGATTGATGAAATATTTCGTTTCATCGTCCAACAAATGTGCTGGAACGACGGGTTTAATGACATGTTCCATCACGTCATGCTTAATTTGCTCATGCTCAATATTCGGGTGATGCTGTGTCGAAACGACGATTGTCTCCACGCGCAGCGGATTTCCCGATTCATCATATTCCACCGTCACTTGCGTTTTTCCGTCAGGACGAAAATAGGCGATTTCGCCAGATTTGCGCACTTCAGTCAGTCGGCGCGCCAACTTATGCGCCAGCGAAATCGGGAGCGGCATAAGTTCCGGAGTCTCGTCCACGGCAAAACCAAACACAAGGCCCTGGTCCCCTGCTCCAATCGCTTCAATTTCACTGTCTGTCATCTGTCCTTCGCGCGCTTCCAGAGAACGGCTCACTGCATGGCCGATTTCCGGCGATTGCTCGTCAATTGACGTCAGCACAGCACACGTCTTGTGATCAAACCCATAATCAGCATTCGTGTACCCAATTTCTTTAATCGTATTTCGAACAATGGAAGGGATGTCCACATAAGGAGAACTGCTCGTAATCTCCCCTGCGACTAAAGCCATGCCTGTCGTGACCGCCACTTCACAGGCGACTCTTGCATTCGGGTCATTTTGGAGAAAAGCATCCAGCACAGCATCGGAGATCTGATCACAGATTTTGTCTGGATGTCCTTCAGTAACCGATTCAGAGGTGAATAACGTTCTTCCTTTTTTCAACATTCTGCCGCTGACCTCCTTGTCAATAGCATGCTTCAAATATCATAAAATATGAATGATGATGTCCTTTGCTTTCACGGTCATTTTTAACAAAAAATGAACCTTTTCCATCACGGAAAAGGCTTCTCCACAAAGACCTCATTTTCAAATATTACTGGATTTATTTATGCGTGTCAATCATTATTGCGCCTGTTTTTCTCTCGCTCCAAAGCTGCCTTTTTTGTTCTGAAATTTGTCCGTTGCATGCAAAAAATTGTATATTGAAAAGCTCTTTATTCCGCTTGTTTCCCTGCTCCCCAGCCATGGACTGCAGCAGTCCAAATTCCCATCTTTGTCGAGGTCATGTTTCATTTTTTGTTGTTTTCTTCAAGTGCGTGATCCAAGGTAAAAATATTAAGTTAAGCTGAATAATTCCTGTTCTGCCTGTCGAACGAGTCTCGCAGTGATCGCGCCGCCTACAGCGCCGGCATCTCGGGACGAAACATTGCCCCAGTAACCTTCAGATGAATATTGCATCGGGGCACCCAGCTCATCTGCAAATTCACTGCTGAAATCCCTGACCGGAAACTCAATTGCCAAGCCTAATTCTGCTGCAATTTCATATTTCAACATATCGAGCGCAGCTTTGCTTTCGGGCACCAATTTGGGCCTCCTGGATTGTTTTGCGGCCACAACAGCTCACCTCCCTTGAAGGATGTAAGCATAGTATGACCAAGCACTTGTCAGGCACTCGTATAAAATGATGGCAAAGGAAGAATACTTTAATCATCCATGTCGACGATCAAATAATCGCCCCGCACCATTACATATACAGTTCCGGTTGTGCTTTCGTGCGGTTTAATGCCCCTTCCTTCCGTTGGGAAAATGAGCAGATGGTTGGTCTGAATTTCTTGTCCAGCCATAATATCCGCCCCTTGCGTCACATCTGGGATCCCGTTTTTGCCGTCGCTGACAGCAATGGTGCGGCCGTTGCGAACGATCACTTCCGTTCCGGTTCCGGCATACAATACTTGTCCAGCCCGGATTTGCACCACTTCCAACTCAGCTCCAGCTCCCGCTCCTGTATGTCCTTTGATTTCCTGACGAACCAGCTTCTGAACAACTTCGTCCACGTAACTTTTCGTCACCAGCGGATCATTCACAGACCCCGGTTGGTTCGGGTCCAACAGTCCATCAGCGCTGGACGTAACCATCGAACCGATAATTAAACCGATGCCAACAAAAATCGCTGCAAACCCGCTCTTCTTTGCCAAGTTTCTCATCATTTCTCTCCTCCATATCCTCTCTGTGTTTATCATAATCTATAATTTTATACTAAAACAAGGAAATATAGTTGCTTCTTGGAACATTTTTCGACACTTTTTCTTATTTGTCTCCTATTCTGGATTGACGCCCTTTTTTCCTGCCGCACCTTGCCGACAATTTTAAATTACATCGGCTGCTAGCAGTGATCAGAATGTTATTTGTTTTTCTGCAAGATCATTTTGGCATCATCCAATGTTCGAATTTGAAACAATCGGTACACCATTTCACTTAAAATCTCTTCGTCATGCGTGCGCATAATTTCTTGCTGCAAATGAACGGATGCTTCCCCAAAATGAGCGTGCAAATATTTGCAAATAAACAACTGGTATTTGAGCAGATTCGCAAATTCGTTGTTCTGCTTGGCTTGCCATGCTTCTTGTTTCTCTGCGAAGCGAAGATAGTCCCGCAAAGATTCCGGATGGTCCGGATCGCACACTCCTTTAAAATACCAAAATTCAACATGACGATCCCCTTGCATAATCTTTCCCATCGCAGATTCCTCCTTCTTGCAAAACGGCATAAAAAAACACACTTCAGCCCCAAGTTTAAGCGGAAGTGTGCTTCACTGCCAATTTGATTTTATCACTGTTATATTAAACCGTATTTTATGAAAATATTCCGAAAATTTCAAGTGTTAAAACAAACTTCGTTATTCGTTCACATATTTTTCACATTTTTAAAATCTGTTTCTTCCGTTACTCTGCAAGAACGATATGAAGCACGCGTGCCTATTGCTATAATAGAATCATCTGTTTTGCCATAAAACGCTGAATCATGTTCGGATCTGCCGGAGCATGACGTTTCTTCGCCTATTCATGCAGCATGGGCAGATTAAAAAGACACATTGATCCAGCCTGCCTATCGTCAACCTCGTGCATCAGTTTATGCAGTTTTTCATATGGATCGTTCGATATAATCATCCCCGGAAAAGGAGGCGCGGCATAATGAAACAAATACCCGATCACTTAGCAGAAGGATTAGACTTGTTGTTTATCGGATTTAATCCAAGCTTGCGTTCTGCCGAGACCGGTCATCATTACGCCAACCCTAACAATCGATTCTGGAAAATCATTTACGAAGCAGGCATTACAGACCGCCAATATCGTCCGGAAGAAGACGCAAAACTGCTGAAACACGGGATCGGCTTTACGAATATTGTGGCGAGGCCGACAAAAACAGCCGCAGAAATAAAGAAAGAAGAATATCGTCACGGAGCAAAACGATTAAAAACGATCATCACCCGATATAAACCGAAAGCGGCCTGTTTCGTCGGCAAAGGCGTCTATGAACAATATATCGGAAAAAAAGGCGGGATTCCTTGGGGCAAGCAAGAGACATCCGTCGTGCCCGGAGTCATCGATTTCGTCGCTCCTTCTTCAAGCGGCTTGGTTCGCATGCCTTTATCCGAAATTGTATCGATTTACGCTGAGCTGAAACAGCTGATCCGAAGCGTTCGGCAACGATGAGCCGACACTTCATCTTATCGAAGACGAAAGTCGTCCATTTCATCGTTAAAATTTTAAATTCCCTATGAGGAGGCATCATTTATGCACGTAGATTATTACAACAGAAAGAGCCCTGCCAAGCCTTGCAGCGAAGACGCTTTCGCCATTCATCACGAACGCCGCACCTATGCTGTGTTTGACGGAGTGACGCCGCTGCAATCGCTGCCTAACTTCAGCGCAGCGCATAAAGATTCAGACCCGAACGATGAACAAGCTGAAAACGGGGCAGTCATCGCTTCCCGCACTTTCAAGCAGCACTTTGAACGCCCCGATCTCGGGTCAAACTTAATCGAGGAATTCGTTCAAGCGAACAATGAGCTGAGGAAACGAATGATCGAGGCAGGAATCGATCTCAGGCAAAAACATTTGCTGTGGTCGACCTGTGCTGCGGCCGTGAACATCGGCGCGCAAGAGATTCGCTTTGCTCAGCTGGGAGATTGCATGATCGTTGCACAGTTTCGAGACGGCCGCATCAAAGCATTGACGAAAAACCAAGTGAAAGGAATCAGCGAACGAGCATATGAAAAAAGAGAAGCCGATCGAGCGAACGGCATTTATGTGCCGGAAGAACATTTCTTCGAGGAAAATGTCAATAAACAAGCTTATCATCGCTGGCTGGCCAACACGCCATACGGGTATGGAGTGGCAAACGGCATGCCTGAGATGAAAGACTACATCCAGACAGGAACTGTTCCGCGCTCAGAAGTAAAGGGGCTTTTGCTTATGTCAGACGGTTTGTACGATCTGGATGAAGACTTGGAGCAAGTCTATCAATCGGTCGCCGCGAAAGGGCTGCAGTCATATATTGATGATTTGGAAAAATACGAAATTGAACACAGCCTTTATTCTGATGATAAAACGGGCATTTGGATCCAACTGCCGCCCTGTTAAACATGCGGACAAATTCGCTTTCTGCCAAAACACTTATAATAATTTGCGCATGTTATTAAAGCGAACGTGCGCACGGCTGCACAGTAAAGCCCAAAAAAAGGGTTATTTCCATACTGGGACAAACGGCTGCCGGTCTAACAAACGGCGTGAATGATTCACGCCGTTTTGTTCCACCCTTGCAAACCGGTCAAGTCTATTTTTACCAATTAGTCCGCTCCTTTGACAGTTTCTTATTATTGACGCCGTTTACGGTCCATTCCACTACGGTGCGAAATTGGCCGTTCTCATACACTTCTTTCTCGTGTGACTTGAGCCGCAAATCGTATTGCCACAATTCTCCCCTTGCATCATACAGCATGCGGTACGTATTTTCCGGTTCAGGCAGCTTGTCAATGACGATCGCAAAGCCGCCGATCGGTCGAAGCTCGGGCCGAGAGTCCTCATCAGGCCCTGGAACCAGCTCCAGCGGTTCATACGATAACAGCGCCTCGATTTTGGCTGAATCGTTCTCCCCGGTTACGATCACCGGATGCGGGTAAGGATAACTCCATTGAGGAGGAGTTTTCCACGCTTGCTTCAGCTCCGTTTCGCTTACATACAGCGCGCCTGTCAACGTCTCCCGCACTTTAACGAGCGGGCGCGCGTCTATGCCCATCCGTTCCACGTCCTGCAGACGGTAATACGTTATGCCGTCCAACCCCATCGTCGTGAGGACGGGGTAATCACGTCCAAGGTAACGGCCGATCAAGCCTGTCGCATAAATCAGTTCAATTTCCTCCAAATCTTCCTGCTGGTCGTCTAACGCATCATCATCACCAACCGGCTCCATGCCCGGCACTCGCGGATTAACGTATATCGTCTTTGTAGATCCTTCCCATGCGATATCTGCGCCTAAATGTTTCGCAATTTCATGCAGCGGAAGGTAAGTGCGATCTTGGTAAATGAGCGGCGGCAAGGAGAGCTGCTGCAATTCTCCGTTCACTTTGATCTTATAATCTTCGCGCAAAAATGCTTCAATTTTTGTAATGGGACCTGCAGCCATTGCGCCTGCAGCAAAGCATGTCAAGGCAATGCCTGCAGCTAGCAGCGATTTTTTCCAATTTGACGCCATCACTTTACACCTCTTATCCGTTTTTCTGTTCGTCATCTGCGCCATTGCAAGTTTGTCGAATCGGTTTACTACATTTATCGGCAAGAAGAACAGAAATCGTAAACGGCGTCATTCATCCGTCTCATATCGGTTCTCACGGACGCTGATGCTGTCCTTGCGATTGACCATCGCTCCAATCGGTTTTTTTGCAAGACCGTGCAAGAGCGGATCCGAAGTTTTCTTCATCCAACATTCCAGTGCATCGGAAAGTTCCTGCTTAATTGCTGCATATCGGGGATGATCAGCAACATTCACTTGTTCCATCGGATCAATATACAAGTCATGCAACCTCACTTTTTCTCGTTCCTGATCGGCAAATCCGTGCTTGATAAGCCATTCTTTCGGCGGGCTGTCATCGATGTTAACAAGAATAGGCTTCGCATAATCATCATAATATCGAATCAACTTATACTGTTTCGTCCGAATGCTGCGCATCGGTTCATAAGCAGCATGATAATTTACTTCTGCATAAACAGAGGTGTTCACTTCTCCTGTTTGCCTGCGCAAAATCGGCATGAGCGACCGGCCCTGCAGCCAATCCGGCTTATCTAATCCGCCCAAATCACAAAGTGTTGGAAATAAATCAATGTGTGAAACGAGCGCGTCGGAAACTTTTCCTGCCAATGCATTTCCGGGGAATGCAACGATTAGCGATACGCCAGTGCCTGCATCGTTTAATGTACACTTCATTCCCGGGAACGCAATGCCGTGATCGGTCGTGTAAATAATGACGGTTTCATCTTCCAATCCCGCTTCTCTCACCGCATTCAACACTTCGCCTGCGCAGCGATCCATCCAAGCGGCAGATGCGATGTATCTTGCCATATCTTCCCGATTTTCAGGAGTATCCGCCAACGTAGAGGGCAGTGAAACATAGCCGGCTGCTTCCGGCTCTGACGCTTGCAAAAATGGACGGTGCGGTAAAAACATTCCGTAAAACAAAAAAAACGGCTTTTGTTTCCGGCTGTTCCGGCTGCGAATATAATCAGCCGCCAGTTGAGCATGAATCCAATCTGATTCTTTGTGCGAACGGGGTTTCGAGTCAAGACGAAGAATACGGTCATAACCGAGCAGCTCAGGTGATGCAGCTTCGTGCTGAACGCCGGACAAAACGGTTTCATATCCGCAGCGGCTTAAATAGGAAGCGAGATGTTTCGAATGATCATTCATTTGAAAACCGCGATGAACAAGGCCTAACATACCGATCGAATGCGGCGCCATCCCGGACAGCATGGCTGCTCGGCTGGGGGAACAAGTGGGGGCAGCGCTGTGAGCTTGCCGAAATACCGTCCCTTCGCGCGCGAGCGCCATGAGATTCGGAGTTGGAACGGAACAGCCGTACGGTTCGATGAATCTGCCGGTGTCATGACTGTGCAAAATGATAATGTTCAACGATCCCTCACCCTTTCTCATCGACGTTCTATGCTTGAACCTTGCTTGAATTATCAACTCACTTGCCGGCGTGAATGCCAAGCTGCTTGCACTATCTTTCCACATGTTTGTCACGACGCAAAAAGGACTGCACCTGCGTCCAATCCGGCAAAGCTTCCCAATCACCGTGCGACTGTATGACAATGGATCCGTTCAAATTGCCGAGGCGAACCGCTTCCGGCAAATCAAACCCTCTTAACACACCGGATAAAAATCCAGCGCAAAATGCATCGCCTGCGCCAACAGGATCAACAACTTGCTTAACAGGAATATACGGAACAGCTTCACAAGTCCCCTCGCTTACGATCATCGTCTCGCTTTCGCCGCCTTTCACGATCGATACGGCAGAAATCCTCTCCAGCTTTCTGCGGATGCGTTCCCAGTCGTCCGTCTCGTACAACAGATGCAGTTCATCCAATCCCGGCAAGAAGTAATCCGCCATTTCCGCAAGCCGCAGCAAAACTGTTCTCGCTTCTTCCAAAGACCACAATTTTAAGCGGAGATTCGGATCAAAACTTATTTTGACCTTATGTTTCCGCGCAATTTCAACAGCTTTCCAAACGGCTTCCCGGCAAGTCGGGCTGAGAGCCGGAGTAATGCCGGTGATGTGCAATATTTTCGCTTGACGGATGTAAGCTTCATCGATATGTTCCGGCCCCAGTTCGCTCGCGGCAGAATGCTTGCGATAATAATAAACCGAAAGCCCTTGAAAACTCTGTTCTCTCAGCATCAGGCCCGTAGAAGCCGTTTCTGAAAACGTCACTTGCGATACATCTATCCCTTCGCCGCGCACTGTTTTGAAGATGTGCCTTCCAATCGGATCATGGCCAAGCCTGCTGAACCAGCCAACCCGGTGACCGAGCCGCGCAAGCCCAATCGCCGCATTCGATTCCGCTCCTCCAAAACTCTTCTCAAATCGATGCGCATGTTCAATCCCTGCCGCCCCTTCCGGCATCAACAGCCCCATCGTCTCGCCAAACGTCACCACTTCCAAACTTTTTTCTGCATGGCCATCTGTCATCTTCACCGTTCCCCCTAACAAGTGAACGAACGCTGTCCGTTCCATTCCAATGTAAATGATGTTTCCTCTTCATATTCCATCCAAAGCAGGCAGCTTCATCAAGTCTATGCTGTCTAACTCAACCATCATGCGGGATGTGAGCTTCACTTCGATCGTGTTCACCCCCTCTTCCAATTCAATCTCTGTACCGATCACCGCCCAGCTGGATGCGCCGGAATAGTCGACGGTCATCAATCGCGTCTTCTCGCCGTTCAACACAATTTGCAGCACATACCGCTCCTTGCTCTCGCCAATGTTTTTCACACGGCTGAACATTTTGTACAAACCAGCTTCGTCGACCTCTGCTTCATAAATAACGGTTTGTTCCCCGTTGCCGGCACGAACAACCTTGTGCCCGCCGGAAGCGGTAACATCTTCACGAATTTCCAGCCCGCCTGACAGCTCAGCTTCTTCTGCCTCAAAGCGCAAACGGCCAGGCTCTCCAGAAGGAGCAGGAATCGGCATGTTTGGATCCAGCGGCTCACCCAAGTTCGGCGTATCGTCATCATACCATGTAAACGGCTGCGCTCGCACCAGCCGCGTCCACCCCGCTCCGCTCCATTTGGCCGTATGATAGACGAACCAATCTTCCTTGCCATCAGGCGATGACGTAAAGCTGTGATGTCCCGGTCCAAA
>CALKAN010000410.1 GCA_937983035.1 uncultured Paenibacillaceae bacterium
GGCGGAAGAAGGCGGACCGATGCGCGGCAAGCTTGCGTTTGCCGATTGCACGTTCAAAGCAGACGTGCGGGATGACAGCGCTGATTTCTTTGCCTTGTCTGCGGAACTCGGAACAAGTTTTACGAACTGTATTTTGGCGGCTCCGTCAGTCGGCGGAGAAGACCGGCCTGATTTGGCTGATCGCAGCGGGTTTATCGAAATCAACCGCCGCGTGAGATACAATCATTTGAACACCAGGCTCGGCAACGATCTGCTGAAACATATTCGCGAAAGCGGCACGACATTGAATTCGCGCTTCATCAGCATGTTGAAAAATCATCACGAACTCGAATCGGACACAGTATAAGTTCGGTCATGAAAGCATTTACCGTGCATTTATATCATTTTCATTTCCAGTGCAGAAAATTTGATTAGCGCTCGAGCAGCGTACGCTCGACTCTTTCCAAATGGGAGCGCATGCGGGAAGCAGCCAGTTCGGCATTCCGGCTTGCGATTGCTTCATGGATGGAACTGTGCTCTTGCAGCAGTTTTGTCGCTTCCGCTGCCTCCCCGTAAAACCAAAGCCGGCGGGTATCTCGAATCGTTTCCAGCAAATGGTTCGAAAGAGATTCCATCAGACGGTGCAGCAGTCCGTTTTGAGAAGCTCGGGCAATTTCCAAATGGAAAGCAACGTCGGCTTTTTCGCTTTGTTCTTCGTCATCCAGATGCACTTTCATTTGTTCCAGCACCTGATCCAAACGGATCAGGTTTTTTTCTGTTCGATTGCGAGCAGCCAAGCGGGCGGCCTCTGTTTCTAAAATTTTACGGACTTCGAGCACTTCCCGGAGTGACTGTTTTGGATTGAACAAAGACAAGCCGTTTGTCGTCGGAAGCTCTTTTTTGACAAATGTGCCGCCGCCGTGTTTTATGTCAAGCCACCCCATCGCTTTCAGCGCGCTGAGCGCTTCTCGGATTGTGGATCGTCCGACGCCGTACCGCGCTGCCAAATCGACGACCGAGTCGAGCTTTTCCCCGGGCTTAAGCTCGCCTTGTTCAATTTGTTTGCGCAAATGTTCCATCACGATTTCATACCCTTTTTTGGCCGTGATTTTTTCGTTGTGCAAATTGATCCCTCCTCCTGAAAATGGCTTCTCCGGCATGCCTGCGGCTTATTTTTCCGGCATCCTTTCTTTATTGCATCACAATTGCTCTATTCCGTTTGTCGTTTGTTTCATTCTCTCTGTTTATTGCGTCGATTTCATATTGAGTCATTTTCATTTTGTCCGTTCATTTTGTCCGTTCATTCTGTTTGCTCATTCTGACGGTTTTGTCTGCTTAATCGTTCGGTATTTTCACTTTGCCGATTTCATTTGCATTCCCATGGCGTCCAGTTTATCCGCCAAAAACTTATTCCATTATAATGGACGCTGCGGTATAATAGCAACAAAGTCATCAGATGACCTGATCTTAAATCATGGAAGTCGCTGGTGATCATCGTTGACAGGGGACAGGAGGTAAACCGCATGTTAGATGATGCAATCGCGCGCAAGTTAAGAAGCATTGTAGGGGAAGCGCATTTCAGAGATGACATGGAGGCCAGAGTGGCCCATTCGTACGACGGCACCCCGATGTTGCAATCTTTGCCTGACGGCGTCATTTATCCGGGGGATACGAAGCAAGTTTCCGAAATTATGAAAGTGTTAAGCGAGCACAAAATCCCAGTTGTCAGCCGCGGTTCCGGTTCGAATCTGTGCGGCGGCACCGTTCCGGTGGAAGGCGGCATCGCCATGGTGATGCACCGCATGAACCGGCTGCTTGAAATCGATAAAGACAACTTAACCGCCGTTGTGCAGCCCGGCATGATCACCGCTCAATTCATCGAGCAGGTGGAGAAGGAAGGGTTGTTCTATCCGCCGGATCCGAGCAGCATGAAGATTTCTACGATCGGCGGCAACATTGCGGAAAATTCAGGCGGCTTAAGAGGGCTGAAATATGGCACGACGAAAGACTACGTGCTCGGTTTGGAAGCCGTTTTGGCGAACGGGCAAATTATTCGGACCGGCGGCAAGCTGGTGAAAGATGTCGCCGGATATGACTTGACGAAGCTGCTCGTCGGGTCGGAAGGAACGCTGGCAATTATTACGGAGGCTACATTGAAGCTGATCCCGCCGCCGAAACATAAGCAAACGATGTTGGCGATTTATTCGGATCTTTATGGGGCAGCGCGAACCGTCTCGAAAATTATCGCGGCCAAGATTACGCCGGCGACGCTGGAAATTATGGACCGTCCGACGATTCGGGTCGTTGAAGACTTCGCCAAGCTCGGCTTGCCGCTGGACGCAGAAGCGGTGTTGCTGATCGAGCAAGACGGCGATCCGGAAGGAGTAGAGCAAGACATGCGCAAAATTGAAGAGATTTGCCGGCAAGAACAGGCGGTCATTCAGACGGCGTCCAATCGGGAAGAGGCGGAGAAATTGTTGACCGCTAGGCGGAGCGCGTTTACGGCTTTGGCAAGAATACGACCGACGACAATATTGGAAGACGCCACGGTTCCGCGGTCGAAGATTGCAGAAATGGTGCAGCGCATTAATCAGATCGCTGAGAAATATGATGTGCAAATTGCGACATTCGGACACGCAGGGGACGGGAACCTGCATCCTACTGCAACTACGGATGCACGGCTGCCCGAAGAGATCGAGCGCGTGGAAGCTGCTTTCGAAGAAATTTTCGCTGCATCGATCGAGCTCGGCGGCACGATTACAGGCGAGCATGGCGTCGGCATCGTGAAAGCGCCTTATTTGGAATGGAAGGTCGGAGAAGCCGGGGTTGAGTTGATGAAAGGCATCAAACGCGTATTCGATCCCGACAATTTGCTTAATCCTGGGAAAATGGTTGCGAAACAAACGCGGAAAAGGGTGGTGCTCGGACAATGGCAGCCGTGAAATTAAGCGAAACTTTAGTCAGCAAGTTAGACTATGACCAGCTGACGAATTGCATGCGATGCGGATTCTGCCTGCCGGCATGCCCGACGTTCCAAACGACCGGGCTGGAGCCGGAATCGCCGCGCGGGCGCATCGCGCTGATGAAAGCAGTCGTTGACGGCATTATGGAGCCGGACGAATCGTTTCGCGAGCAAATGAATCATTGCCTTGGGTGCCGCGCGTGTGAGCCTGCTTGTCCCGCCGACGTGAAGTACGGTCAGCTGATCGAGCAGGCGCGCGATGCGTTGGAAGATCATCCTGAGCACGGCATTGCTGTTTCCGCCCTGCGCAAATGGTTATTCCGGCACATTTTCCCTTCCAGGAACATGCTGAAATTGATGGGCGGCTTGCTGGGGTGGTGCCAGAAGACAGGATTAAACCGTTTCGCGCGCCGGCTCGGACTCTTAAAAGTGCTGCCAAAGCATTTGCAGGAAATGGAGCGGGTGCTTCCCGAAGCTTCTTCCAAAGGCGTGTTGGAAAGAATCGGCAGCTTCGTCTATCCAGCTGAAGGGGATCCGATCGGCCGCGTCGGCATGTTCAGCGGCTGCATTATGGATGTGCTGTTTGCG
>CALKAN010000411.1 GCA_937983035.1 uncultured Paenibacillaceae bacterium
CTATGCGACAGTTGTTGAAGCAGCTGAACGGATGGCGCGCGTGCGGGAAGAGACGTTTAAGCCGATCCCTGAACATGCGGCTTTGTATGACCAGCTTTATCAGGAATATCTCGCGCTTCATGATTATTTTGGCCGCGGCGGAAACGATGTGATGAAGCGATTAAAGAGACTGAAAGACAAGCAAGCCAAATAGAAGCTTGAAGCATGGCCGCATATCGGCAGCTTGAAAAATTGCTGTTGAACGAAAGCATAAGAGAAGCAGACGGGACTTGTGCTCTTTTCAACCCGAAAATGTCCTGAATACATGTCGGATCTTTAGGAGAGCAGCGAATTCCGTCTGCTTTTATCATTAGAACGTTTCCATTATTTCCGTTCGATCACATTCGTTCGATGCGAATGTTCCATTTTTCTTCTCGAACAGGGCGTTTTAATGTTAAAATCATCCGGTAAATTTTATTCCCCCAACATCTCATAAGATTGCGATCCGTAATTTCGATCGTTTCCAATGTTGATGCAAACAGTTCAGGATCAAACTGAAACATAAGCGCATCGCTGCCATTGCCGGGTTCTAACACGATCTGACCGTCTGCGCTTTGCTTCGGCTTTACGGCAGTCATGAAATGAAGCTTCACATCTTTTGTCTCCGCATGAAATTTGACTTGTTCAATCAGTTCGAACGAAGCATTCGCTCCTCGGTTTAATCGCAGCAATCGATGCCATGAGCTGATGCCGGCTTCTTCCGGATAGGCCCCGGCGATGTCCAGCTCCATTTCCGCCTTATCGTCATCAACGCGGTAAGCGGCGTTCTTGCTGCGGTAATTGGCACCGGCTTGCTGTCCATAACCGTTGATTTCTGGCAAGTTGTGATAAGAAGATTGCATCGTCCAGATCGTATACCGTTCGCTGCTGAACGTTTTGGCCGTATACGTTTCCACGCCTGCATCGATCAGCACTGGCCGGCCGTCGCAATATAAGATGAAATTGCCCACATCGTTGTGATTATGGCTTTCGTTATTGTGTCCCCCTTTTGCGCTGATGAATAATCCTTGCTCGCTCGATTCATGCTCCCTCGCGCACATGACTTCCAAATTGCCCATCCAAGCATCCCGCAAAATCACATGCTGAGCGGGTTGATGTTTCATTTCTTCATAGGCGAACAGCCCGATTAAACGATGCAAAATGGAATACATGCCAGTTATATGTTTCGCAGGATTCTCATGGAAAAATCTCAATCCCAGCGAAGTCATGGCCGGATCGCCAATCTGTTTTCCATACAGATAAACTCTCGGAGCAGAAACGCCAATGATTGCAGAGCCGTCCGCATAATTTACAAAATAATGATCTGCGATATGCACTTTGGCAATGTACTTGCCGCGCTCCTGGATGAGCGGGACATCATACATGCTGCATTGCCCGTTCGTCGCCAATCGCAGCAGTTCCAAACAATCGAACAATGATCCGCCGGCGCGGTTCCAATAGCTCGGGCCTTCATCGCAGCCGCCGTCTTCTCCGTAACTTGAAATGAATCGATCTATGCTGCGCATCCCTTTGTAAACAGCTTCCAGTTTGCGCGTTTCGTCTTCCTCCATCAGCAAGAAGGCAGTGAGGCAATTGCTGTTGCACCAAGGGTTCCAGTTGTTGATCGCATGGCCTGCAGACGCATTAAAGCTCATCCACCAGAAGTTTCCTGTTAAAAAAGGCGTTAAAATGCGCAGTTCCATCTCTCGTTTGATGCGATCGGCAATGATCGGCGAAACGTGCTCCAGCGGTTCGCGCAGCAACGCATACACAAAGGCCATCAATGCCCCCGTTTCTGCGGCAAACAAGTCAATCAGCGGATCATCGATGTCCGGCAGCGGCTGTTTTTGCCCGTATTTGTCATATCCGCTGTTGGAATGGGCTGGTATGACCCATGTTGTTTCTTCGCAGATCGCCCAAATGCCGTTTACAATATCTTCCATGAAACGTTTGCGGCCTTCGATGCATTCTGCAATCGTTAAGGCGGCGAGCGCGGTTCTTCTGGCGAAATAAGGCTGTTCATAGCGGCTGCGGTTGCCGTTTATGCTGAATTCCATGTATAAGGAAGCAGGCAGTGCAGGCCAATCATAGCCGATATATTTTTCGGCTTCCTCGATGCAAATTTGCTTTGCTTCTTCGGGCAGCTGATCCCAAGCTTCTCGGTCTTGCCATGCAGGAAACAGAGGGGGTTGATTTTCAGACAATATTTCTTTCATCTTTTCATAAGAATAACGATCGGTTAACAAAGATGATTTCATTTTCGTATTCATTGTGATCTCCTTTGGAACATTTTATTTCCATTCTTATACGATTCCCCGCGGTTAAATTCCTGCCAAATTATAAAAACGCTTTCAATAAAATTTGGAATAGGCGCTGACAGCACAAAAAAACCGGAACGCGAATGAATTTCGCGTTCCGGTGCAAACCAAGGCATATTGCCGCCATTTTACCAGCCGATGGAATAAGCTCCAGGGCCGATCATTGCAACGGCGACCGCAATCACTATAAGTACGAAAGGATATTCGATGCCGCCTTTGTCTACCCAAAATCCGTTGGCCAAATGAACTTTAATGATTGCACCAAGCATGACGAGGATGATCAGCACCGCGGCCAAAGGAGTAAACAGTCCGGCAGCAAACAGCAGTCCGCCGATGAGTTCAGCCAGGCCTGCTAATACAGCCATGGCCGTTCCGGGCTTAATGCCGATCGATTCCATCCAGCCCCCGGTTCCTTTCGGGCCGTGTCCGCCGAACCAGCCGAACAGTTTCTGCGCGCCGTGTCCTGCCATGATCAGACCAACAACGAGTCGAATGAGCAGCAAACCAATGTCCATCATATTCAACGCCTCCTAAATGACTTAAATTTATTTACTTACTTTTAATAATTAACTTTCTATTCGTATTATATTGTGCTATACTTGTAATTGTCAAGCAAATATTAAAAATTTATTTAGTTACTATTAATTACTAGCTATAATATTGTTTCGTGAATATGGAAACAATAATTCCTGCCAGCGGAGGTTTTATTGACGGCAGGACTTGCTGGGCACATGGAAGTGATGGATCGAGGTGAAGCTAATGGATGAGAAAATGTGTCCCAAATTTGAGGCAGCGATTGAATTATTCGGCAAACGCTGGACAGGACTCATTGTTCGCTCACTGCTCAGCGGACCAAAACGATTTAAAGAAATATCGCAAATCATCGAGCAGATGAGCGACCGCATGTTGTCAGAGCGGCTGAAGGAGTTGGAAGCAGCAGGCATCGTCCTAAGGCGCGTCTATAATGAAGTTCCGGTCAGGATAGAATATGAATTAACCGAAAAGGGCCGGGAGTTGAGACCGATGATCGAAGCGTGCGAACGATGGGCGAACAAATGGATGGAATAGTCGATGAATCATGATTTTGTTCAAATCTGACAGGATTGCTTTTAAAGCAGAAAAGGAGAGAGTGCGATGAGAAAACAAACAGCAGGAATTCACCATATTACCGCATTTGCAAAGAACGCGCAGGAAAACATCGATTTTTATGCCGGCGTGCTCGGTTTGCGGCTTGTGAAGAAGACCGTAAACTTTGACGCTCCCGAAGTGTATCATTTTTATTTTGGCAATGAAGTCGGCAGTCCGGGAACGATTATGACATTTTTCCCTTGGGAAACCGGCCGCAAAGGAAAGATCGGCGGCGGTCAAGTCGGGATCACGACATTTGTCATTCCGGAGGGCACGCATCGTTTTTGGAAATCCAGACTGGAAAATTTCGGGTTGAAAGTGACGGAAGCGGAACGATTCGGAGAGCGGTATTTGCAATTTTCAGATCATGACGGTTTGCATTTGGAACTGGTCGAGCGGGCGGAAGGGCCTGGCAGCAAATGGTCGGTTGAAGGGATTCCGGCAGATCATGCGATCAAAGGATTTGGCGGAGCGGTGCTGTACAGCATTTCGCCGGAAGAAACGGCGGCAGCGCTGGAGCATGTGATGGGCTTGGAAAAAATATCGTCTGACATGGCGTGGACAAGGTTTAAAGGAAGCGGCGAACTTGGCAATATCATCGACGTGAACATTGCGCCGATGGAGCGCGGGCATGGCGGTTATGGAACGATCCATCATATCGCTTGGCGCGCGAAAGATTTTGAAGATCATGAAGAGTGGAGACAACATGTGGCGCAGCACGGTTTCCACCCGACGCCGATCGTGGACCGGCAATATTTCAATGCCATTTATTTTCGCGAAGAGGGCGGCATTTTATTTGAAATTGCTACCGATCCGCCGGGATTTACCTGGGATGAATCATTTGAAGAATTGGGCACGCAGTTAAAATTGCCGGATCAGTACGAGCCGCATCGAGCGCAAATTGAGAAATTGCTGCCGCCGATCGAACTGAACACAAAGGGAGGAGCAAACGAATGAGACATATTTTTCAAAAAGGAAAAGACGAACAAGCGCCAACATTAGTTTTATTGCACGGCACGGGCGGCACTGAGCGTGATTTGATTCCTCTGGCAGAAATGATCTCGCCGCAGTCATCCGTATTGAGCATTCGGGGGAATGTGCTCGAAAACGGCATGCCGCGATTTTTCAGAAGGCTCAGCGAAGGCGTGTTTGATGAGGAAGATCTTGTGTTCCGCACGAAGGAGTTAAATGATTTTCTGGATGAGGCAGCGACTGAATACGGATTGGACCGGAGCAATTTTGTCGCAGTCGGTTATTCGAACGGCGCCAATATTGCCGGCAGCCTTCTGTTTCATTTTCAGGGTGCTTTAAGGGGCGCGATTTTGCATCATCCGATGGTGCCGCGCAGAGGGATCGATTTGCCCGATTTGGCCGGGGTGCCGGTTTTTATCGGCGCCGGCGACAACGATCCGATTTGTCCTCCGCAAGAAACGGAAGAATTAGAACAGCTGCTGAAAGAAGCCGGTGCTGACGTAACGGTGCATTGGGAGTCGCGCGGGCATCAGCTGACGCAAACGGAAGTGCAGGCAGCAGCGGCTTGGTTTCAGAATAAAGCCGCTGCGAGGTGACCTGCCTTGAAGATGATCTTTCCGGAAACGCAAACCGAACGGGAAAATTACAAATTGCTCATCGGAAGCATCATTCCCCGGCCGATTGCTCTTATCACC
Source organism: uncultured Paenibacillaceae bacterium (assembly GCA_937983035.1). Taxonomy (GTDB): domain Bacteria; phylum Bacillota; class Bacilli; order Paenibacillales; family CALAME01; genus CALKAN01. The sequence goes on from CALKAN010000411.1 coordinate 5,132, forward strand.
ACGCTGTCCCGCGAAGGGGTGTTAAACGCCGCGCCGTTCAGTTATTTTAACATCGTCACGGCTGATCCGCCGATGATTTCGGTCTCCATCCAAAGAAAAAACGGCGCTTATAAAGATACGGCCAGAAATATGATCCAATCCGGCGAATTCGTCGTCCATATTGCGGATGAAGATTATTTGGAAGCGATGAATAAGACGGCGGCCAGCCTTCCGCCGGATGCGAGCGAAGCGGATTTTGCGAATCTGAAGCAGGTTAAGAGCGAAAAGATTCGAGTTCCAGGCATTGCAGAAGCGAAGATTCGCATGGAATGCGTGTTGGAACACGCGGTCACGCTGGGAGGCGCTGCATCTTCCCCGGCTTGCGACTTAATGATCGGCAAAGTCGTTTGCTTTCATATCGCTGATGAACTGTATGAAGATGGTCGGATCGATGCCGGCAAGCTCCGCCCGATCAGCCGGCTTGCGGGCAGTGATTATGCCGCATTGGGTGAAATATTTGCAATGCAGCGGCCGGATTGAATGCGGCGACAACAGCTTCGAAGAGAAATGCTCTTCGGAGCTTTTTTATGGATGAACCATGCGAATTGAGAGAAGCGATCATCGCATTGGCAGCAGTGTTCGAGCCGCGGCATAATCGAGCGAAAAAGTTATGATCCGAGCGGTAGCGCTTGACTATAAAATATTATCCACTGACTCTATTTTCTAAATTTTTACATTATGATAATTTGGAAATGTAAGCGCTTGTATCATGTTGAAATCATTTTTTTTCATCATCGGGTTGTGAGCGCGAAGGCAGGCAGTTTTGTCATGTGTGGTCAATGCCGAGGAAATGGGGAAGGGGGTATGCGATCTTACGTTTGGACAAGTCCATCGGTCAGTTGAAGTCCCAGTTCAAATTTTTGGATAGAGGGTGATGAATGATGGTTGGAGCTGCCGGAAAAAAGGCGAAGCGCGTCGTTTGGGTTCTCCTGATTGCTTTGATCGGAGGCCCGTTTCTTTCGTTGTCAGCCGCCGCCGATTATGCGCATGCAGAACAAGCGGCGCAATCCGAACCGGTCAATTTGCTGGTCAATGGCAGTTTTGAGTCGTATTCTCCAGCGGATGATAAGTGGTTTGAGCGAAAAGCAGACAACTGGTCGCCGCATACTTTTACAGGCACTCCCGTGACGACGGTCGATTTGGAGACAAGCTATGATGGATCGGCTTCGCTCAAAATTCATGCGAGCGAAGATACCCGCTCCGCAGTGAGTCAGTACCGTTCGATCACCGGTGGAAATTATTATGAAGTCGGGGCCTGGGTGAAGACGGAAAATTTGCAAAGAGTAGAAAACGGCCCGGTATTTCGCTTGCAATTTCACAATGCGAGCAATCAAAACTTAAACCAGCATGTGCAATTTGGATCGATTGCCGGCACGCAAGACTGGACATATATCAGCCAAGTATTCAAAGCTCCGGAGGAAGCGGTTCGCGTGCAAGTTGAATTGTTTTACTGGAGGGCTGTGGGCACAATCTGGTTTGACGATGCGAGATTGGTGGAAATTACGGAATACAAGCCGGTAACTAACGTCATCGTGCAATGTTGGCCGGATGACTTGTCCGTCGGCGAGCAAGTGTATTTGCCTGTCACCGTGGTGCCTGCAGATGGGACGAATACAACGATCCAATGGTCTTCATCGAATCCAAACGTCGCCACGGTTGAAGATGGAATCGTGACGGGCGTAAGCAGCGGCACGGCCATCATTACCGCCAGTTCATTCGATGGAGTGAAAGCGGCTTGCACAGTTACTGTCGAGGTTCCGATCGGCACGAATATATTGCCAAATGGAGGATTCGAATCGTACTATCCAAGCTCTGATGCCGGTTGGACGGATTGGCGGGCAGATGGCTGGGGAACGACGCAATTTTCCGGCCATGCTACGGTCACTGTCGATCAGGAAATTTTCTATGAAGGCACCGCTTCGTTGAAAATTCAGGCTAACCAACCGATGACTCGTGCCAATTCAGGGCGCAGCGTGCCTATTAAAGAGAAGCGCTATTACGATGTCAGCGCGATGGTGCGCACGGAACAAATGTCCAGCACAGCGACGTTCCGTCTGCAATTTTACAATGCGGCAAATGAGAATTTGCAGCAGCATATTCGTTTCGGAGCCGTCACCGGCACGCAAGATTGGACGGAAGTGACGCATCGGTTCCAGGCCCCTTCCGGAGCTGTTCGCATGCTGTTCGAAAACTTCATCTGGGAAACGAGCGGCACCGCTTGGTTTGACGATATCAAAATCGTTGAAGTGATCCCGGTTACCGATGTCATTCTAGATCGTCGAACAGCGGCGATGAACATCGGGGACGAGCTTCAATTGCAAGTGACTGTCTTGCCTGCAAACGCTACGAACCAAGAAATAATTTGGTCCTCTTCGAATCCCGAAGTTGCGGTGGTGACGGACGGGTTAGTCAAGGCAGTCGGGGTCGGCACGGCACGCATTACAGCGCAGTCTGCAGACGGCAGTCCGAAAGCGACATTCGTCGCTGCTGTCGGAACGGGCGGTTCAGATTTGCCGGATGCCAGTTATGCCGTGCAAGTGCTGGAAGATTCATATGTCAGCGGCACGATGGAGAAAACCGACGCGGACGGGAATCCGCTCATTTATGAAGTGCTGGATATGCCTGAAAACGGAGGCTTGTATTTGACTGCTGACGGAGATTGGCGCTATATCCCTGACTACAATTATGCAGGACCGGATCGATTTGCCGCGTTAATAACGAATGGCGTCGGAGGAATTGCTTCCGCGGAAGTAACGATTGAAGTGATCCCGGTGAACGATCCGCCGGAGATTAAACACGTGCAGAAGCAGACGGTGAAAAATCAACTGATTTCTGATCGGCTTGCTGCGACGGATCAAGACGGAGATCAGCTGACTTATGCAGTCGTTGTTCCGCCTGCACATGGTACGGTGACAATGGATGTATACGGATCATGGACTTATGTGCCTGCAACAAACTACATTGGGGAAGATTCATTCAAGGCAGTCGTGCTGGATCATCAAGGCGGGGAGGCTGAGGCCAGCGTGAATATATTTGTCGTTCCAACCCGAAATGATATTATATCGCAATTAAAACAGCACGTTGGCGGAGAGCATCCGAGATTGATGCTGAGAGCCGACGATGTGACTCGCATGCAGCAGCAAATTGTGACGGACCCGAACATGAGCCAATGGTATGCTCAATTGAAGGCAAACGCTGATCAAATCTTGCCGTTGACGGTATCCGAATATGAGCTGCCTGACGGAATAAGGCTTTTGAGCGTATCTCGCGAAGTATTGTCAAGAGTGCAGACGCTTGCGATGACTTATTTGCTGAGCGGTGAGTCCAAATATGCAGAAAGAGCTTGGCAAGAGCTGACGGCAGCCGCTCATTTCCCAGACTGGAATCCGAGTCACTTTCTGGATACGGCTGAGATGACGAACGCATTCGCGATCGGTTATGACTGGCTGTATCATTATTGGACGCCGGAGCAAAGAGAGGAACTGCGCACAGCGATCGTCAATAAAGGACTGAAGGAATCGCTGAGCGAGTATCGCAATCCGTCCTGGTGGTCGCTGGCCAGACATA
>CALKAN010000412.1 GCA_937983035.1 uncultured Paenibacillaceae bacterium
CAGAAGATCAAAGCTGGTTTGCACATTGAGTATGTCGCTTATGAGCCGGATGATTATTATGACGTTCCTGCTGCTGTCAGATGGAAGTACGGGCTGGCTTATGCCGGATTGGCTTCATTTTTGGGCGTGATGTTATATTGGCTCCATGCGCTGAACATACACATATAGAGATGGAAGGAGAAATGATGGTTATGACTGCACATCAGGGAAATGGACTGCCGGAGGATGCGGCGGGAACTGCTCGGCCGAACGTGTTGATCATCGATAGTTTTGCGCTTCTCTTTCGCGGATTTTATTCGATGGCCATGGTCGGAAATTACATGCGCACGTCAGAAGGTCTTTGCACGAACGGACTGTATCAATTTAGCCGCTATTTGCTGGATGCGGTGAAAGTGTTTCGTCCGAGCCATGTTGTGTGTGCTTTTGACATGGGGGCGCATACGTTTCGAAATGAACTTCATCCGGAATACAAAGCGAATCGGGAGCAGCCGCCGGAGGAGCTGGTGCCGCAATTCGACAAGCTGTGGGAGTTGGTGGATGCATTCGATATTCCCGCCGTCGGCCAGCCAGGTTATGAAGCGGATGACATCATCGGTTCCTTGGCGCGGAAGTTCAGCGATCAGCAGGCAGAAGTGAATATTTTAACCGGCGACGGAGACGCGCTGCAGCTTCTCAATGAACGCACCAAAGTGACTTTTATGAAAAAAGGCTTTGGCAACTATCAGACGGTCACTTTATCTGATTTGCCGGAATTGAAAGAAATCGAGCGCCCGGAACAAATCATAGACTTAAAAGCGCTGATGGGGGATGCATCAGACAACATTCCCGGCTGTCCAGGGGTCGGGCCGAAAACAGCGGTAAAGCTGCTTCGCGAATTTGACCATATCGATCGGCTGTTTGAGAACATCGATCAAGTAAAAGGAAAACTGCAGCAGCGGCTGTTGGAACATAAAGAGATGATCTACATGTCGAAAAAGTTAGCAGCGATCCGAACGGATTTGGATTTGGGGGTCAGCTTGGAACAATGCGAACTGGGCTGGGATCGAGAGAAATTGCTGAATAAATTAGAACAATTTGAATGGAAAACGCTCATACGCCAGCTTTCTGAAACGGCATAATTTTTTTAAATTAAATGTTGCACTAGACCAACAAATGTGTATATAATAAACAATAGTTCATGGGTTAAAAAAAGATGAATAGGATAAAATTATGTGGCCTGACGCGAATAAAGGTTTTTGTTCAGGCGCTCACAGGAGGGAGAAATGGTCATGAAAAGACGGATCGGAATCATGTTTGTTTTGGCAATGACGGTAATTTTGCTGGCAGGATGCGCAGAATCCGAATCTGCGGATGAAGGAAAGCTTCAAGTGGCAACGACGATTGCACAGATCGGGCAGCCGCTTGAAGTGATCGGCGGCGATCGAGTGCAAGTGCGCAGTTTGATGGGACCGGGCGTTGACCCGCACTTGTACAATGCTACGCAAAGCGATATTCGAACATTGGAAAATGCGGATGTGATTTTTTACAACGGACTTTTTCTTGAAGGAAATATGGTCGATATTTTCGATGAAATCAGAAAAAACAAACCCGTTCTGGCTGTGACGGAAGTCATTCCGGAGCAAAACTTGCTTATCGATGAAGACGGCGCGCTGGATCCGCACGTTTGGTTTGATATCGATTTGTGGCAGCAGGCTTTGGATGCAGCCGTGGAACTGATGAAACAGCTGCGGCCGGAAGATGCCGATTATTTCGAGACGAACAAACAGCGTTATTTTGAACAGCTGCAAAATTTAAAAGAAGAGACGAAGAAATTAGCGGAAATTCCCGCTGAGCAGCGAGTATTAGTGACAGCTCATGACGCTTTTGGCTATTTTGGCCGGATGCACCAAATCGAAGTTGTCGGATTGCAAGGTTTGAGCACGGAAGATGAAGTGTCGCTGACCGAAATACAAGCGACGATCGAATTGCTGATTGAGCGCGGCATTCCCGCGGTATTCGTAGAAAGCAGCATCAATGAACGGTCTATTCAAGCGGTGATTGAAGGCGCGGCAAAGGCGAATCATGAAGTGCGGCTTGGCGGAGAACTGTATTCGGACGCCATGGGGGAAGCCGGAACAGAAGAAGGAACATATATTGGGATGTATCGCCATAACGTTAATACGATCTATGAAGCGTTGAAAGGAGCGAAAAACGAATGACTTCGCACGTGCTGCAAGTTGAAAACGTTGCGGCATCTTATCGTAAAAATACGGTTTTGCAGAACGTTTCCTTTCAAGTCAAGCCGGGTACGTTGACTGCCATAGTCGGACCGAACGGCGCAGGCAAATCGACTTTGCTGAAAACGCTGCTCGATTTGCATCCGAAGCTTTCCGGACATGTGCAATTTTTCGGTTCATCTTATCAAAAAATGAAAAGAAAAGTAGGCTACGTGCCGCAGCGAGGTTCTGTCGATTGGGATTTCCCTGCGGACGCTCTCGATGTGGTGATGATGGGATTGTATGGTCAAATCGGTTGGCTCAGATGGCCGTCTCGCCGACATCGGGAACTGGCTTTAGAAGCGCTGGACAAAATGGGGATGGCCGATTATTCCAAACGGCAGATCAGCCAACTGTCCGGCGGTCAGCAGCAGCGGGTGTTTCTGGCGCGGGCGCTCGTCCAAAATGCGGATCTTTATTTTATGGATGAGCCGCTCGCAGGCGTGGATGCGGCGACGGAAAGAGCGATCATGCGCATTTTGAATGAATTAAAACAAAGCGGAAAAACGGTGCTCGTCGTCCATCATGATTTGCAAACCGTGGAAGATTATTTCGATCATGTGCTGCTCTTAAACGGAACGGTGATCGATCACGGAGAAACGAAACAAGCATTTACGCAAGAAAATATAGCCCGCACATACGGCGGTGCGCTGCAGTGGATGAAAGGAGAGGCCTTCTATGCACATCCTGCTCGGAAGTAATACGCAGTGGGTGCTGCTCAGCACGTTGGCGCTGGGGATGGCAGCAGGGCTGGTCGGCTGCTTGTCCTATTGGAAGCGGCAGAGCCTGATGAGCGACGCACTGTCGCATGCCGCATTGCCGGGCATTGTCATTGCTTTTATGCTGCTCGGACAAAAAGATATTTACGTGCTCATCATCGGCGCAGCCATCAGTGCGCTGCTGGGCGCTTTCTTCATCCAATGGATTCGATCTGCGACACGGATATCAGAAGATACGGCCATGGGCATCGTATTGTCTGTGTTTTTCGGTTTGGGCATCATGCTCTTGACGATCGTGAATCGAACCGTGGGCGGCAATCAGAGCGGATTGGACACGTTTATTTTCGGCCAAGCGGCTGCCATGGTCAGAAAAGACGTCCGGATGATGACGATGCTGGCGATCATCGTCATCGCACTGGTCACTTTTTTATTTAAAGAATGGAAGATCTTTCTGTTTGATCCTGGATTTGCGAAAGGCATGGGGCTGTCGATCCGAAGCATGAACGTTTTGTATTTAGGCATGCTGGTCGTGACCATCGTTATCGGCATTCAAGCCGCAGGCGTGATCTTGATGGCTGCGCTGTTGATCATTCCGCCTGTCAGCGCGCGATATTGGACGGAATCGTTTAAGCGCATGATGATGTTGTCTGCATTATTCGGCGGAGCTGCCGGAGCAATCGGAACGATTGTAAGCGTCCTTGGAAAAGGATGGCCGACAGGACCATTCATCGTCGTCGTTTCTTCGATGATATTTGTGTTTTCATTGTTCTTTGGGGCTAAGAAGGGGATTGTCACAGAAATGCTGCAACAGCGAGCGCGCAAAAGACAAAATGAGCCTGCATGGTCTGTCGCCGCATCATCCACGCTGAAGGAGGGGAATCAATGAGTTATACTGCATGGATTATTCTCACGGCATCTTTAGTCGGTCTCTCCTGCGGTTTAGTCGGCGTATTCTTGATCTTGCGTCGAATGGCGATGATGGCCGACGCCATCAGCCACACGGTCTTGCTCGGGATCGTCACCGCTTATTTGGTGACGAGGGAGCTGCACGGCATTCATATGTTAATCGGGGCGGTCATTGCCGGATTGGTGACGGCTTTGCTCGTGCAATGGTTTCATCAGTTAGGCGTGCAGCAAGATGCGTCGATCGGAGTTGTCTTCACGACGCTGTTTGCAATCGGAGTCATCCTGATTTCGACGTCTGTCGGCAATGTGCATCTTGACGTGCAGCACGCATTAATGGGTGAAATCACTTTTGTGCCGTGGAATCGGATCGATCTTCCTTTGCTGGGTGAAATACCGGAAGCTGCTTTTTTGTTAATGATTGTGCTGTTAATAGTGCTGATCTCCATCTTGGCATTTTATAAAGGATGGAAAATTACTTCATTCGACCCCGCGCTCGCTGTCAGCTTGGGCATTCCCGCGGCGGCGATGCACTACTTGTTTATGGGGCTTGTGTCCGTTACTGCGGTTGCATCGTTCGATGCGGTCGGCGCGATTCTAGTCGTGGCCATGCTGGTAACGCCGGCGGCATCTGCTTATTTGTGGACAGACCGATTGATCGTCATGCTTGCATTGAGCGGGGGTTTTGGCGTTGCTTCCGCCGTCATCGGATACGTTATCGCGGTTTGGTTGGATACGTCCATTTCCGCTTCGATGGCTTTTGCCACGGGGATTCTGTTTGTCATCAGCTTCTTGTTTTCTCCTTTACACGGTTTGGCCAGCAAATATATGCGCGGAAAGTCTTCGAGAGCGCTGCCGAAAAATTCAGTTTGAAACGGACGTAACGCAAGTCGAACATGTATGGTTCGAGGACGAAGCTGCCGAAAAATTCAGTTTGAAACGGACCCGAATGGATCCTGTGTGATGCTTCCGTCATGCAGCACTGAGGCTGTCAATTCAATTGACCGCTTGAAGGGGGGCATAACTGATGCCGGAATCGGGTCCGTTTCTTATTGTCTTTATGCGAGCTGAATAGATCCATGGGTTAAGAAGCGGGAGCGGCAGTCTGCCGGCTCTTTTGTTTATAGATCAGAACCTGAATCATCATCTTTATCATGCGTGTCGTGGTCTTGCGGATAAACCCGCGGCATTCCTTCATGCAAAAGCCGGTACTCATAAGAAAAACGATTGTTGGATCGCTGATCTTCCCGCCAAGGCGAGCTTTTGCCAAGCGTTTCCGTCAACAAGCCGGATCCGTACGGACCCTCCGGAAATTCTTCAGCCGTCAGGTCGTTTCGCTGCGATTCTACCGCTGCAAAATCGGTATAGTCGCTGCGCCTTTCTTTAATAAAGCCTTCGCGCTCTTTTTTGTCCATTGAAACATCCTCCTTTTATGCGTTGTCTTGTTCTCATGTCGTTGGCATTCGTGTATATATCGTTTTTTTACAATTATTTCCGGCAGAACTTGCGAACGGCTGCTGTGAATTGTCATTAGTGCAATCCATCTCAGCGTTATTCTTCCCAACAAATAAAAAAAGATTTTGAATAGGGCGCATGATATTTTTCCTTCTTTAGCAAAGCAGTGCTATAATGGTGGAAGAACGTATGATTATGGAGCCAAACCTGGAAGAGGTGAGTTCATGCGGGAAGCGGAATATGATTTTTTATCTGACAGCACGGAACAAACATCAACCCGTTTTGTTTGCTTTATAGAAGAGAAATCGTTGCAGCGCTTTGATCTGGCTGTCACGACGACCAACCGCTTTTACGGCAAAAAGCTGGTTACTGATTTGCAAAGCGGACGCACAGCGATTCTCGGTCCGGATGATTTGGAAGAAGAAGGATATCTTGAGCGCGTGTTTCAGTTGAATGAGGAACAGGCAGAGGTGCTGCGGCAATTTTTGTACGAAGTCGTCGGCGTGATTCATTTTTCGGACCATTAAAGACGGGGGATAAACTTCTCTGGAATCCATTTGCAAAATAAGCATCATTTTGACTGCAAAAAATGCTTGTCTTTCCGGCAGAAAGCATGTATGATAAATACAAAATAAATTAACTTTTGGAGGAAGCACCTCCTTTGACGCGATGTTTAGGCGTTGAAGGGGGTGTTTTTTCGTTTTCAAGGGAGGTTTATGAAATGCAAAATCAGTTGTGGTACATGTCAAGTTTTCGAAAAGCAAGTCAAGACGGGGAGAGCATCGCTCAAGTGCAGCTGAGCCAAGGACAAGAAGGATGGATTCTTGAATGGATCAGCAGCGAAAACGGCGAATTGACAAGAGAAAGATGGTATGCCGGTTGGAGCTGGGAAGAGCTTCAGCTGTGCTGCCGCTGTCAAACAGCAGGAAAACAAGCGGCTGGATACGAGCCATTAATTGAAGGACTGGAAATGGATTGGATGATCGACGGCAGAGCGATGTTCAGTCAAATGCTTTACTACTATGCGGAAAGCCGTTTGAAAGAAAGTGAGCCGTTATTCGAAAAGCTGAGGGAGTGGCGCAAAGAGCTCGCTCTCAAAGAGCAGGTGCCCCCGTTTATCATCGCTTCCAACCGCTTGCTTGGAATGATCAGCGTGTTTAAGCCGCAAACGTTGGAGGAATTGAAGCAGCTTCCGGGAGTCGGGCGCCAGAAGCTCGAAAAATACGGAAAAACTTGGCTTCAGATGCTTCAAGGAGAGAAACAGCCCGGGAGTTTCCCGTTGGATTGGGTAGCGGCTGAAATTGATGCCCAAGCGTTTCGCAGATGGTATTTTCAAAATAAAGAGAAGCAATACAAACAAGAATGGGAAGAAGTTCAGTTGCGGAAGCAGATGCTGCAAGGGTTGGAGCAAATGACTCCATTAAATGAGCTGGCTGAGCAAACGGGAAAAACGCGCAGAGAACTGCTGGAATGGATTGAACGCCTCGATCAAGAAGGCTACGATGCTGCAGCTTGGACGGAGCGGGAGCTCCAAGATATGCCCGGCGAAACGATCAGCCAATCGTTCAAATGGTTCGCAGAATTAGGAGACCGGTATTTGAAGCCGGTTATGCAGAAAGTATATGGAGAGCCTGAACCGGACCAATTAGAAAGCATTTATGAAAAACTGCGTTTGATGCGAATTTTGTATCGCAAAGAAAGACGTCAAGCTGCGGTATAGATGCATGCAGGACTTCAAGCATTCGCGAAACTCGTTCGTGCTGCGGCAATCCAGATCTTGTTGACACGACTTGAAGATGAACGGAATGATTCTGTTCCGGACTCGGCCTTGCTTGTCAAAGCATGGCCGGCCGGACAGTTTCTAAGTTAAATACGAGATGAACAAAGTGGCCGTTCCGAAATAAACCGTTAAAGAGAAAACGTCATTCAACGTTGTAATCAGCGGCCCGGAAGCGATGGCCGGATCAATATAGATCGGAAGAGCACACGTCTGAACTCCAGTCACAACGCTTAATCTCG
>CALKAN010000413.1 GCA_937983035.1 uncultured Paenibacillaceae bacterium
CAGCCTTTGTCCATGCCTTTTTGCATTGACTGCAATTATATTATTGGTATGACTAAGCAAAAAAAGGCATGACGAATGAACATGCGTTTTTTTCGGAATTGGACGCATATGCGTTGTCAAAACGGCTGCGGCAAATGAGGAATTTTGCCGCAGCCGTTATTTTTTTATTTCGGACCTTGAAAATAAGAGGCACAGCCTTTATGTGACGAACAGCTGCCAGATCACGCGATCGGGCCTTAATTTGATGCAGCAAAAATAAACTCCCGAGCCCATTCATTTTGTGCATGCTCCCCTCAAAGCAGACATATGAACTGATAAATATGACAACTTGCTGGCAGGGAAGCAGCTTCCTGGATCGGATCGGGAGTCGGGAGTTATTCAGCGCTTTGCGCGAGCGGTCAACATTGCGCTTGCTTAAAGGTTAAACTTCACCGGCACTTCAACGAGATCTTGTATGCTGCCGTCTTTGGCGCTGCGCGTATATACCAGCAAAGTTCCGTTTGCCGTTTGCGGGGTTTGATCGATTTCGATCGATGCTTGAAATTGTCCAAATGCCGGACCGCCGGCAGAAGCGGTGAAAAATCTTTCGTTTGTTACCGTGCGTTCCTGCTCATCTTTGATCTGATACAGCACGGTCGCTTCAAAAGCGCGCGCAACGCCTGACAATACAGAACCGTCGGCAATGACCGAACCGGGCAGCGGCGAAAACACCGCGATGTTCGTGGAGGACGGCAGCGGAATGACGAGCTTGAACTGAGGATAGATGAGATCAGCGGATAAAGCTAACCGGCCTTGATTCGCTCTGATGATTTCATTTAATGACACGCCATAGCGGCGGGAAATGGCGTATAAGGAATCTCCTTGTTCAACTTCATGCACAAACGCCGGGATATAAATTAATTGTGCAACTCTTAGGATGTCCGGATGCTGCATTTGATTGACGGCTGCCAGCAAATCCAGTCCGACGGAATACCGTTCAGCTAAATGGAACATCGTGTCCCCTTCTGTGACCTGATGCAAAACGACGCTTTGCTGCGAGGTGCCCGGCACGCGCACGAGCACTTTTTGTCCTGGGCGGATATAGTCCGGCTCCGTGATCGGCGGATACAATGCATTCGCCTGCACGATCGCTTCAACGGAAGAACCGAATTGATTCGCGATGGAATAAAGCGTATCTCCAGGACGGATCGTATACATGACGTGAGTTCCCGGTGCAATCGACATCATCGACACTCCTGTCTTCTAGGTTTGTATCATTGTATGCTAAGCGATAACCAGTCATGATTTTTAAGTGTTGTTCTCATTCTGACCGTTTTCAAAGCCGCAGCATTGCGAACAATCAGCATGGCGCTTGCTTTGCAATTGAAATGCACGAAGATTCATGGGATGATGAGAAAGGAGAGGTTTTTCTGCCTGAGCTGGCTTTGGGGAGGTGCATGCATGCATGTTTCATCGCCGTTCAACGTTTGCAGGATTGATGTTCGGGCTGCTTGCAGGAGCTGCGTGGGGGCTTGCTTTTCTGATTCCGAATATGCTTTCTTCCTTTTCATCGCTGGAAATTACATTAGGACGTTATTCGATGTACGGACTATATTCTCTTTTCTTGTTTTTTCTCTGCAGGCAAAATCCATAACGATTGTTCCCGTTTTTGCCAAATATACGGGCAAAAGGGCATGATCGGTACC
>CALKAN010000414.1 GCA_937983035.1 uncultured Paenibacillaceae bacterium
TATTTTGTCTTTATATTCGCTATACTATAAAGTACCGTGCTAGATGGGGAGGTAGCGGTGCCCTGTAACCCGCAATCCGCTGCAGCGGGGTTGAATCCCTGCTCGAGGTTTGATCAATGTAAGGTCTGCCCTTTATCTGAGGCGTTGACGGTCGGGTCCCCCGCAATGGACACCTGTGAACCCGGTCAGGTTCGGAAGAAAGCAGCCGTAAGCAGGACTGTTCATGTGCCGGGGGAGTGCCTAACCTGAGCTGAGGATACTGGTACCGCTTATGTTGGTCTTATCGACAGCAGGTGCACGGTATTACATAGATGTTGTATTTTTTATATCTTTATGCAGGATAACACTTATCGAGCCAGCAGGTCTTTATCAGCCTGCGGGATCGCATAAGTGTTTTTTAAAATCATTTATCATATCATTTCCAATCATTTGTTTTATTCTTGTTGGAAGGGATGAAAATCCCAATTATATGTGAGAATTTTTAATAAAGATAAAAATAAGAAGCAGGATTTTGTCATAAAATCTCGAACAAAACTATATATTCACAAACAATTGATCGCACAGCTGCGATAATGTTTATGTTTTCTTTTATCCTTGCGGCATCTTTTTTTTTTGCTGCCATACACAATTACATATTCGTAAAACAAAAACTGAACATTCCATCGCTTAAATCGTAGTTTCGGTTAGTAGCGGAGAGGCGAAGGGGGAGCGCCTATGTCTGATTCAGTAGTGCTTAAAGTATCTTATCCGTTAGAACAGTACATAAATTATATTCAGGCAAAACGGTACACATCGTTAGTATTTGTGGATGAAGAAGGGAAAATACTTACTTGCAATGCTGCTTTTTTGCAATTGACAGGTTACCCGCTGCAGGATTTGCTGCATCGGTCTATAGCTGCAGTTTTTGATTTGAATCATTTTTCTGAATTGACGAATTTTGACGGCGTAGATGAGGACATGATCATCTTGCGCAAGAGAAATGGGAATGCCGTGAAGGCTATCTGCCACATGTTCAGAGTTGAGTTGGAAGATGGAAAAACGTACTACTTAATATCTATAAACGATTTCAATACGAATCTAAGTTTATTGCAGGAGTTTGCAGGTTCTTTTTTGAAAGATGTCAATTTAGGCGTCATCTTGATTGACATGGACTACAGGGTGATTGACATAAGCAGCAAAGCTTGCCGCATCATAGGGGTCAAAAGAGAAAGCGTGATTAACAACACGTTGGATGAAATTTTTGCATCTGTTCCTGAAGAAAGCCGGCTTGTTCAACGAACGCTGCTCGACGGCATGGTCGTAAGGAATCATGCGATGTCTTGGACGAATAACCAGCAGCGTTACGAATTGCTGATGGATTCGAATTTGCTGCGTGACGGCACAGGAAAAAAGGTAGGTGCTTATGTTATATTCAAAGACGTATCCAATTTGCGCTCATTGGAAGAACAAGTGCAGCGCAGTGATCGATTAGCAATGATTGGACAGATCGCCGCTGGAACTGCGCATGAGATTCGAAATCCGTTAACATCCATTAAAGGTTTTTTGCAAGTGATGAAAAAAACATTGAAAGAAAAAGGGATGAACAGGGAACATCATTTTACGGAAATTATGCTTTCTGAAATTGACCGCATCAACGGACTTGTCAGTGAATTTTTGTTGTTGAGCAAGCCGAAAGACAATTTTTATCAACGCGTGTCCATTTCTAAAGTGATTAAAGAGATTTTGCCAATTATTAAAAATGAGGCTCTTTTGCATAATGTGACCGTGCATTACGAATCGGCGAAGCTCCCTCAAGTATTGGCTGACAAAGAATTGTTGAAACAAGTATGTCTCAATATATGCAAGAACGGCATTGAAGCAATGACAGATGGGGGGATTTTAACGATTACGGAAAGATATTCGCGAAAAAATCGAGAAGTAAGGGTGGAGATTCATGATACAGGTCCAGGCATTCCTTCTTTTTTAATTGACAAAATATTCGATCCTTTCTTTACAACGAAAGAGGAAGGAACCGGACTCGGTTTATCTGTTTGTCAACGAATTATTCATGATATGAACGGTTCGATCAAAGTGTCTTCCAAAGGATACGGTACGACCTTTATCGTCAGCATCCCCGTGCCAGACTAAGACGCGCACGCTGCTATTCGTATTAGGGGTGTCCGTGCGCGTGTTTTTCATTTTTTTGTTACCGGACCGCCCCTCGTTTGCTTTTTTCTCCCGCTTTTGATTATGATAATGACTTTCGCGCGTGAATCCGCCATTTTCATGAGCTGCGTGCCTGCATCATCCGCCTTTTTCACAGGAATGAGCCACAGCCATCTGAAAAAACTTTTCCAGCCCAAATAATTTCTCCATAAATTGACGATCGAAACATCAACCATAAATCCTTTGCAATCTTTCGCAAAATCAACCCGTTGTAAATGTTGCTTTTCGTGCTCAACTGTTGCAAATCCCGCTTTGCAACAAATACGCAAGCATCGATGAATCCGGTTTAAATCGGGCGCATTTGTTTCCCGAGAGGATGATTGTATAGTATAATGGAAGAGAAATTTCCGACAAAAGAGAGGATACTATGAGTCACATTGCATTGTACCGTGCTTGGAGGCCCCGATTTTTTCGCGATATCGTCGGTCAAAATCATATTACCCGTACATTGAAGAATGCCTTGAAGGAAGGCAGGTTTTCCCATGCTTATTTATTCAGCGGTCCAAGAGGAACGGGGAAAACCAGTGCTGCAAAAATTCTTGCAAAAGCGGTGAACTGTGAGCAGGGTCATTCTGATGGAGAGCCTTGCGATCAATGTTCTGCGTGCCGACGCATCACGGAACAAGCGGTCATGGATGTCGTGGAAATTGATGCGGCATCGAACCGCGGGGTTGAAGAGATTCGAGATATAAGGGACAATGTAAAATATGCTCCAACAGAAGTTCGCTATAAAGTCTATATTATAGACGAAGTTCACATGTTGACGACGGAAGCGTTTAATGCATTGCTGAAAACATTGGAAGAACCTCCGCAGCATGTGATATTTATTTTGGCGACGACTGAGCCTAACCGCATTCCGCCCACCATCATTTCTCGTTGTCAGCGGTTTGATTTCCGCAGAGTATCATTGCAAGATCAGATGAAACGCCTGGAGCATATTTGCAAGGAAGAGAATATTGCTGCAGATGCCGATGCGCTGCAATATATCGCTCGCCTGTCTGCAGGCGGGATGCGTGACGCATTGAGCTTGCTGGATCAGATCATCTCATTCTGCGGAGACCGGATTACTTATGAACAAGCCGTGGAAGTGACAGGTGGAATTGCTTCGGAACAGTTTGCCGCAATGGCAACAGCGTTATCGAAGCGGGACGTTGGAGAAGTCCTCAAATTGGTGGAGACTTGGATGCTGGAAGGCCGGCATATTGAAAACAGCATGGAAAGTTTGATTCAGTATTTTCGTGATTTATTGTTATTGCAGATGCTTCCTGATGCAGGAGATTTGACTGAACAAGTGCTTGATGAGAACACGGGCAAACAAATTGCGGATCAGTTTACAAAGGATGAAATATTTCAGATTATAGATATACGCAACCATTATAATAATGAAATGAAATACGCATCGCATCCGCAGACGATTTTTGAAATTGCCTTGATGAAAATTTGCAGCATGGATCGATCGAAGGCAGTTTCCCTTTCCGGATATCGTGAAACAACGGTACCAGAGGTTCAGGCAAGCTCCATCGGTGGTGAAGGCTCCGGCTTTGCCAGCAACTCGGATAAACAGATCGCACAGCTGACTGCCAAGATCGAGGAATTGGAAAGACAGATTCAAGTGTTAAGCGCTCGAACATCCATGCACGCGAATCAAATCCAGCGCTCGCCATCTGGTCAACGCCGATTGAATCAAGATTCAGTCAATCAAGGGGCAAGCTTTCCTCCTGCATCTGGACATCAAGGAATCAGCCTGTCAGCTTCAATTCAAGCTGGCTCACACGATGCTGATCGCTCGTTATCCAGCCCATCTGTTTCTCAATCCGATCATCGCGCATCTTCAGAAACAAATCCGTCCTCTCCGCTGACAAATAAATTGCCTTTTGTCCAAAGATCAGCTGGGCGCATTTCGAAAGTTCATCTGCAAGATTATTTGGACAAACATGATGCAGCTGCTTTCGCTGAATTGCAAAAAAATTGGGGGCGGATATTACAGGAAGTAAAGGAACGCAAAATAACCGTTCATGCATGGCTGGTTGACGGCGAGCCGGTGGCATTTTATAACGGTAAAGTGCTCGTTGCTTTCAAAAATACAATACATCGCGAAACGACTGAAAAGCCTGCCAACAAACAGTTGATCGAAGAAGTGATGCATAGAATTGCTGCCAAACCGATTCAACTGGATACGGTAATGCTCAAAGATTGGAATGAGATGAAAGCAAATGCGAATGATAATATGCAGGATGAACAACCTGAGCCCCTCGCGCTTGAACCGGATCAGGAAGAGCGGGAATCGAAGCAGCCGGAATGGGTAAGTGAAGCGATTCGATTGTTTGGTGAAGATTTAGTTGTTGTGAAAGAGGACGACAATGCTTAACATTTGCAGTGCAGCGAAACATTAATTTTCGAAAATTAGAAAGGAAGGTTTGAGAAAATGAAAAATATGAATCAAATGATGAAACAAGTAAAGAAAATGCAAGCAGAAATGTTGAAAGCTCAAGAAGAGTTAGGCAATAAAACAGTAGAAGGCACAGCAGGCGGCGGTGTAGTAACGGTAACCGCAAATGGACATAAAAAAGTTCTCGGCATTTCCATTGAACCTGAAGCTGTTGATCCAGACGATGTAGAAATGTTAGAAGATCTCATTCTGGCCGCGGTCAATGATGCACTCAATAAAGCGGAGGAATTAGCAACTGAAAATATGAGCAGATTCACCTCAGGCATGGGGCTGCCTCCGGGATTGCTGTAAAGGAGAGGCTCTCATTGTATTATCCTGAACCGTTGGCAAAACTGATTGAAGCATTTTCTCGCTTGCCGGGCATTGGATCGAAGACAGCAGCAAGGCTGGCATTCCATGTGCTTCAAATGAAAGATGAAGATGTCATGGATTTTGCGAAAGCGCTGGTCAGCGTGAAAAAAGATTTGCAGTATTGTTCGATTTGCTGCAACATTACCGATATCGATCCATGCCGGATCTGTGCTGACAAAACGCGTGATTCATCCGTTATTTGCGTTGTAGAGGCTCCCAAGGACGTAGTTGCCATGGAGAGGACAAAAGAATTTCAAGGCTATTACCATGTGCTGCATGGCGCTATTTCTCCTATGGAAGGAGTAGGGCCGGATGAGATCAGGATGGCGGAATTGCTGCAAAGGTTAAGCGATGAACAAGTGAAAGAACTCATACTGGCTACGAATCCGAACATTGAAGGTGAAGCGACAGCCATGTATCTGTCCAAGCTGGTTAAACCTTTCGGCATACGCGTTACACGCATAGCCCATGGGCTGCCCGTCGGCGGAGACTTGGAATATGCAGACGAAGTCACGCTGTCGCGAGCTCTTGAAGGCAGAAGAGAATTGCTTTAATTTGTGCTGAATGAAATACTCTCCAGAGAAATCCTGCTATGTTTTGTTTTTTGTTTTGCTTTGACTTGGATTGAGACGTTCGGACACTCAGCGTTTTCGTTTCGAAATCTCCAGATCTATTTGCTCAGAGCTTGGTAATGTGAAATGCATGCATAGATGAATTTTAATCATTGCAATAAGCTTGATAATTATTGAAAATACTTGGACTTTCATTTGTTGATCATTTGTTGATCATTTGTTGATCATTTGTTGTTTATTTGTTGTTTATTTGTTGTTTATTTGATGTTTATTTGATGTTTATTTGATGTTTATTTGATGTTTATTTGATGTTTATTTGA
>CALKAN010000415.1 GCA_937983035.1 uncultured Paenibacillaceae bacterium
AGCTACTATTTATAGCTGGTTTTTGCTGATTTTTATTATTTCCTTTTCTTTATGGATCAAGTCCGGTGACGACGCAAGTTCCGCATGCGGTGGGCGTTGCTCTTGCCGCGAAAATGAGAGGGGAAAAGTCTGTATCGTTGGTTACGTTCGGAGAAGGCTCCAGCAATCAGGGAGATTTCCATGAAGGCTTGAATTTTGCGGGCGTTCATAAACTGCCGGTCATTTTTCTTTGTGAAAACAACCAATATGCCATATCTGTGCCGCTGAAAAAGCAAGTCGCGGGAGAGAACGTCGCAGCGAGAGCGCAAGGATACGGTTTCCCCGGAATCCGCGTTGACGGCACGGATCCGATTGCCGTTTACAAGGCCGTGAAAGAAGCGCGCGAACGTGCGGTAAACGGGGAAGGCCCTACGTTGATTGAAGCCGTCATGTACCGTTTGACACCTCATTCTACTTCCGATGATGATCTTGCTTACCGCTCCAAAGAAGAAGTTGAACATTACAAACAGAAAGACGGATACGTGCGCTTCCAGAAATATTTAATGGAACACGGGCTGTGGGACGAACAGAAAGAAGCGGCGCTCTTGGAGGAAGTGAGCGCGGAAATCAGAGAAGCGGTCCGGTATGCGGAACAAGCGCCTTATCCTAAGCCGGAAGAGACGTTGCTGCACGTATACGGCGATCAACAAGTGCAGGCATAAATGCAAAGCGGCGGAAACAGAGGAGGAACTGCATTGGCAAAAATCAATTATCTTGAAGCGATTCGTTTGGCAATGTATGAAGAAATGGAAAGGGACGAGTCCGTTTTTGTGCTCGGAGAAGATGTCGGCATAAAGGGCGGAGTGTTTCAAGCCACGCGCGGTTTTGTGGAGAAGTTTGGCGAAGAGAGGGCGCTGGATGCTCCGCTGTCCGAATCTGCAATAGCCGGCGTGGCCATCGGTGCGGCGATGCACGGCATGAGGCCGATTGCGGAAATGCAATATGCGGACTTCATGCTGCCGGCTGTGAATCAAATTATCAGCGAAGCAGCCAAAATTCGTTATCGCTCCAACAACGATTGGGAATGCCCGGTTGTCATAAGAGCGCCGTTCGGCGGAGGAATCTTCGGAGGGCTGTACCATTCGCAATGTCCGGAATCGATCTTTTTTGGCACGCCGGGATTAAAGATCGTGGCCCCGTCGACTCCATATGATGCGAAAGGACTGCTTAAGGCGGCGATTCGAGATCCAGACCCGGTCATCTATTTTGAACATAAGAAAATCTACCGCGCCGTTGAAGAGGAAGTGCCTGATGAAGATTACATCGTTCCGATCGGCTCAGCGGACATCAAGCGAGAAGGCGATGACGTGACGGTGATCACTTACGGACTTCCTGTTCATTTTACGCTGCAAGCAGCAAAAGAACTGGCTGAGGAAGAAGGCATACAGACGCATGTCGTCGATTTAAGAACATTGCAGCCTTTGGATGCGAAGACGATTTTGGAAGCTGCAGCAAAAACTGGAAAAGTGCTCATTATACACGAAGATAACAAAACCGGCGGCGTTGGCGCAGAAGTTGCGGCGATCATTTCTGAAGAGTTGTTGTATGATTTGGATGCCCCGATCAGGAGGCTGTGCGGCTATGACGTGCCAGCCATGCCAATCAGCCCGCCGATGGAGAAGTTTTATATGCTCAACGCCGGCAAAGTGAAGCAAGCGATCAAAGAACTGGCGATGTATTAATGAAGGAGGAGTGCTGCCAGATGGGACAGAGCCGAACCGAAATTAGAATGCCGAAACTAGCGGAAAGCGTTGTGAAGGCAACGATATCCAAATGGTTGAAGCGGCCTGGTGATCGGATTGAAGAATATGAGCCGATTTGTGAGATTGTCACAGATAAAGTTACTTCAGAAGTTCCTTGCACAATCGAAGGCACGCTGGCGGAAATCGCCGTAGAGGAAGGAATGGAAGCAGAAGTCGGTACCGTCATTTGTTACGTAGACGCGGCACAGCCGGCCGGCGGTTCAGCTGACGAAGTTCAGGAGGAGGCTGCAGTTTTGCAGAATGCACATGCATCTTCTTCAGAAAATCACGTTCACGCTTCCGGTGACATCAGCATGAGGAAACGATATTCGCCTGTCGTTCGCAGGCTGGCCGATGAGCATGGGATCGACTTGGAACAGCTGCAAGGAAGCGGCATTGGCGGCCGCATTACGCGCAAGGACGTGCTCGAATACTTGAAGAAGGGAAATGCTGCGGATGCTGCTAAATTGCCGCCCGTTCGTTCTACAGGATTGCATTTGACGCAGCCTGCCGCGCCGAACATTGAACTGGAAGAGACTTCAACGGCCGGCAATGGGGAATACTTTATTGACGTAGGTCCTGTCCGCAATACGATTGCTGCCCGGATGCGGCAAAGCGTGGCGGAAATTCCTCATGCTTGGACGATGATGGAAGTAGACGTGACCAATTTAGTACTGCTGCGCAATCGGGTCAAAGATGAATTTTATAAAAAAGAAGGCATTAATCTGACTTATTTGGCTTTTGTCATTAAAGCCGTCGTCAATGCGATCAAAGATTACCCCATCTTAAACTCCGTCTGGGCTGTCAACAAAATTATCGTCAAACGCGATATTAACATCTCCCTTGCTGTCGGAACCGAAGACTCTGTCTATGTGCCGGTCATCAAAAAAGCAGACCAGAAAAACATCGCCGGACTGGCCCGTGAGATTCATGAATTGACGCAAAAAGCACGGAACGGCAAATTGACCCCCAGCGATGTCGAAGGGGGCACCTTTACCGTGAATAACACAGGATCTTTCGGTTCGATCCTGTCTCAGCCGATTATTAATTATCCGCAGGCTGCGAATTTTACGTTTGAATCGATCGTAAAACGTCCGGTCGTCATTGATGATATGATTGCAGTCAGATCGATGGCCAACATATGCCTGTCTTTGGATCACCGCATTTTAGACGGCGTCATTTGCGGACGGTTTCTGCAGCGGGTGAAGGAAAATATTGAAAGCTACGGCCCGGATACGAAATTATACTAGATGATCACTGTTCCGTCCGTATCATGCGGACGGTTTCGCTTTATGCGAACAGCCATGTCAGGCTGAACAGAATAGTGGAAAGAAACATAACGGCGATCATAATATAGATGACTACTTTGAACCAAAGCCGATTTTTCATCAATTTGTACAACTCCTTTTGCTAATAGGTCTTATGTCTTTATTTTAACGCACAACCTTAAAGGAGGGAAGAGCTGGGATGAATGAAAAAAGATTGGTAAATTTATTCATGGAGCTCGTTCAAGTGGACAGCGAGACGAAACATGAGCGGGAAATTTGCGATAAGCTCGTGCAAATTTTTTCTGAAATGGGCGTCGATGTGAAAGAAGATGATTCCGCTCAAACGACAGGACACGGCGCAGGCAATCTAATCATCGAGATCCCTGCGACGGATGGGTTGGAACATTTGCCGGGACTGCTCTTCACTTGCCATATGGATACGGTCGTGCCCGGCCGAGGCATAAAGCCCCGTCTGGATGATGATGGATACATCCGCAGCGACGGCACGACGATCTTGGGCAGTGATGACAAAGCTGGAATTGCGGCCATGATCGAAGCGCTGCACATTTTGAGAGAAAAGAACGTTCCGCACGGTCCGATTCAATACGTGATTACCGTTGGAGAGGAAGCGGGACTTGTCGGTGCGCAAGCACTCGATCCTTCGATCATCAAAGCAAAATTTGGCTATGCGCTCGATTCGAACGAAAAAGTCGGGGGCATTGCGGTTGCAGCGCCATATCAAGCGAAGATCGACGTCGTGATCCGCGGAAAGTCTGCTCACGCGGGCGTAAATCCAGAAGACGGCATCAGCGCGATTCAAGTAGCAGCGAAAGCTGTCGCCAAAATGCCGCTTGGAAGAATCGACAGCGAAACT
>CALKAN010000416.1 GCA_937983035.1 uncultured Paenibacillaceae bacterium
GCGAGGCTGATCATAATCCCTGAGTTTCTTCCGCCATTATCCCCTTCGCTCAGACGAGAGGGTGATCATAATCCCTGAGTTTCTTCCAGCCATTATCCCCTTCGCTCAGGCGGGGTGCTGTCATATTTTGCTTCCTGCGAAAATTCTTCTTGCGAAACTTCCAGCCATGATCCCCTATGATCAGGCGAAAAAAGTTCAGGTGAAAAAAATGCAGCTTCTTATCTAAAACAGACAATGTAAAAGATGTTTGACAGTCTGCCGCGCCTTCATTATAATTAAAATGTAAAATATGTTTTACACTAACGGGAGTTTTAAGGTGATGGAACAAGATGAAGAATAAAATTAAGGAACTCCGAGAAAAAAAAGGGATCTCTCAGGGAAAACTGGCCGAATTATGCCGCGTAAGCAGACAAACGATTAATGCGATCGAGAATAATAAGTATGATCCCAGCTTACGCCTGGCATTTGACATTGCGAAGACATTAGGAACGACTGTGGACGATTTGTTTTTGAGCGAGGAGGAAGAAGATGATGACACATTCTGACAAAAAATCAAAAGAACATGCCGATCTAAACGAAAGATTAAATAACCACCCGCCATTGAAAAATGATGATGCATCAAACAACGACAAAACAGACACAGACGCGCAAGACGGCAGCATAAAAACATCCGGCAAAAAACCAATCAGCACACGGAAGATCAGTGCCATGATCATCGGCGCAGCCGCTCTCATAGTAATATTGGCGACAATATACCGAATCGTTGCAGGAAAAGACATTGGCTTTAACGAAATTACTGCGATTGCATTGCTGGTCATGTTGTTTTTTTCAGCGATTACTTGGGGAAATAAGCATGATCAAGACGGCATCTTCATACATGATGAACTTGGTCAAAAAATCACGGAGAAAAGTTCCAAGATCAGCTATCATATTTTGCTTTTTGTTATATTGGCAGCGGTGGCGGCAGATCATTGGGTGCACGGAACCGTCAATGTATTTTTGTTAGTGGTGCTTGCGCTGGGCATGGTCATTTTGCCGATTGTCGAATATACCATTTCCAGGAAGTACCATTAGCGCAGCCTTCTAATCCCAGCCCTGTTTTGCCGAAAATGAATATCATTTGTTAAATGATTTGCAGAATGTTCATCACGAAAAAAATGCAGTAAATCGATCATAGAAAATGGCATTGCTTCAGCAAATCGTCCGGCATATGATATTGGAAACATGGGCAGTTGAAATCATTGGACGAAATTTTCGCACAAAATCTTCGTTCAATTTTTTATAAACAATTGCTGAATCGATGTTGAAAAATGAAACAGGCAAATCTTTCGCTTAAAATATAATGACCATATGATTCGTGCTCGTATCATTGCAGTAACATTCGGTAATACTTAATAGATCGAAAAATCACCAAAAAAACTTTCCGAGAATTGCGTCAAAAAACGATTGCTGAAAATGAGTTGCAAATGCGAGGTGAATGGATTGAGCGGAAAAAATGAAAACAATGAAAGAGAACTTGCCTTTTTGAAAGAAGAGCTCGGAATCGAAAATCCTTCTCCAGACCAGCTCAAACATGCACTCAAAGAGCTCGCATCCAAAAAGGTCATCTCCAAATTTTCCATCAAAAAGAAGTAACAAAAAAATAAGCCTTGAAATACGAAAACATAAGCATAAGCAGCTCACCTCTTCTGATATGGCTCCCATCAAAGCAGACACCTGAAATGACAAAATCAGGACACTGCTTTTGAAAGCATATCAATCAAGAAATGATGAGCTGCTTTTTTCATATTGAAAAATGAACATGTCACCCGCCTATGATGCGATGAATATCCTGTAGTTGAATCAATTTCACTTGGGAGGCAGCTTATGGGATATTTTGTAACGGTTGATTCGGGTGTCAATTTATATGTCGAAGATATTAATCCACGCGGAAAAAAGACGATCTTGTTTTTGCACGGCTGGCCGTTGAATCATAAACAATTTGAGTATCAGTTTAATATTCTTCCTGCCATGGGATATCGCTGCATCGGCGTCGATTGGAGAGGTTTTGGCAAATCCGATAAACCGATGGACGGCTACAATTATGACAGGCTCTCTGATGATATCCGCGCATTAGTTTCTGTGCTTCAATTAAACGATTTTGCCCTCGTCGGCCACTCAACCGGCGGAGCGATTGCCATTCGATATATGGCTCGACACCAAGGATTTGGAGTATCGAAACTCGTATTAGTTTCCGCAGCCGCCCCGATCGGATTTACGGCAGCAACGGCTGAACAATTGCTCAACCAGACGCTAAAAGACCGGCCTCAAATGATGCAGCAAGTGACGAATCAATTTTTCTTCCAATATATTACGAAGCCTTTTTCGGACTGGTTTCTGCAGATGGGATTGCAGGCAGCAGGATGGTCCACAGCCGCGATTATAGTAACCTTAAGGGACGAATCATTGCATGCGGATCTTTCCCGCATTCACGCGCCCGTTTTAATTATCCATGGCATTCATGACCAAGTCATTCCATATGCGCAAGCTTATCAATTAAATCAACAAATAAGAAATTCTCAATTAGTCCCGTTTTATTACAGCGGTCACGGACCATTCTGGGAAGAACAAGACAAATTCAACCAACTCATCGCCCAATTTGTTTAAAATGATCGCTGCTGAAACTTCGTTTTTGAAAATTGCATTCAGCGTTGCTCCTGCCCCCGCTTCATCTGCACCAAAACGCTGTGATCCGATTCACTTGCAATACATTAGAAATTTCAACTTTACATCAAAAATTTCAATTTCTCATGAATCGTTTCAACTTTACATTAAAAGTTTCAATTTCTCATGAATCGTTTCAACTTTACATTTAAAGTTTCAATTTCTCATTAGAAGTTTCTGCTTTGATTCGATTTTCGGCAATAGATGATTATCGTTCATGCTCGGACACTAACGGGCCATAAGGAGCCAGCCGCAGCGGCGGATAATGACTGTTCAACAACGAATGGTCGCCTGTTTCTTGCATTTTGCGCCATGCTTTTGCAAACATTCGTTTCGCGATTTCTTGATAATCGGGCAGATGAATTAAATTTTCCATCTCATGCGGGTCTTGCTTCAGATTGTACAACTCATCGAAATCAAATCCATTGAATACGAGCTTCCAGTCTCCGTCCCATACTATGCGCTGAGTCAATAAGTACCTGCCGCCGTGATACTCCGCATATCCTTCCTGATCATGTTCAAGATGTGCTTCATAGTTCTGTTGCAGCAAAGGCGCAAAGGAGCGGCTGTCCGAATAATTGAAAGCACCGCATCCGGTCAGTTCCAACAATGTCGGGCCAAGGTCATGCAGTCCTGCTCGCGCGTCAAGTTTAAGCCCCTTTGGCATGCCGGGACCGGACAATATCATCGGAATGCGGTACACTTCCTCAAAAGCACCTGTATTTTTGCAATACAATCCATGTGCTCCCAACAATTCGCCATGATCGGATGTAAGCACGATGATTGTATTTTCCAATTCGCCGCGATCACGCAGGAAATCGATCAATTTTCCAAATTGAGCATCAATTTCGGTCACGGATCCATAATAACAGGCCATCGCTTCCTTCTTTTCCCGCAAGGTCAAATTTTCATAAGCACGGGCAGATTTACGATAAAGGGCAGGACGATTTTCCAATGTGTCTGTTGCATTAGGCGGCAATTCCAACTGGTCTGGATCATATAAGCTGAATGCCTGTTCCCCGCACACAAACGGATCATGAGGCTCAATGACGCTGACAAAACAACACCATGGCTCACTCTTGCCGACCCGTTCTTCCAGGAAATCCAAAGCGAGCGAAGTCGTGATGCCGACATCTCTGCATTCCGGTTCGATTTCGGTGACCCCATACAACAAGGACGGGGAATATCCGTGCGGTTGATCTAAATATTTGGCCAACTTGAATGATTTCCCCATCGGTGAAGGCTGCAATTGCTTCTTTTTCCTTTGGTACATTTCCTGAGATCGTTCGCCGTTTACTTCCCAGCCGAAGTCTTCCAGTTGATTCGAACGCTCTGCATGCCATTTGCCAAAATAACCCGTGCGATAGCCGTTCTGCTGCAAATATTGAGCCCAGTGCGGCTTATCTTTCCGCAGGCAATTTTGATCTGCATCCGTCGTGTGGATCACTTGCAGCACGCCATGATTATGCGGGAGCAATCCTGTCATTAAACTGGCGCGGGCAGGCGAACAGACGGCATTAGGCGTATACGCTTTCGCAATCGTTGTTCCTTCTTGAGCCAGGCGGTCAAAATTCGGCGTCCGGCATGGATGGTTTTCTTCCAATACCGCTGCTTGCATCTGATCTGTCATTAAAAATAAAATGTTCGGTTTTGTTTTCGTTTGCAATGCGTAGTTAACCCCTTTCCTCTTCCTTTTGATTGGAACATTCATCCAATATATAAAACTATGCTTCCACACGCTTCTCTTCCAACATCTCTTTCACGAGCCTGGGGCACAGCTTTCTAAACGACTCTGCCCTCGAGAGATCATATAAACTCTCGTTCATGCAGCGCAAACTGAAAATCGCATTGATCCAACTGTTCGTCCAACCAGTCTCAATGCACCATGCACCCCAGCCGTGATCCGCAGAACTGCCCCAATATTCCCATTTGTCAAAATCAAAACTCCGCATCCACGCCCCGTCCAAATAAGGGTGTTTCTCCGACCGCACCTGAATTCGCACTAAAAATTCCGTCAACCGATCTTCCGCTTCTTTCAACACTGGATCTTCAGTCACAGCAACCGCCTCATGCAAACCTAAATAGGCAAAATTCACTGTATACAGCAGATCGGAGGCCGGATCGCCGTTATTTTGAATTAATGAAGCTTCAGTCACCCCGTAACTTTCGTTCGACTGCGGCGCTGGATAGCGTCCGTTCTCCAGCGGTCCCAACTTCTCAGCAATCGCGCCGCAAGGCTGCATCTGTTTCAGCAAATCGCCGCTGATGCGTTTCAGCCACTCGCGATGCTCTTCTGTATCCTCCACGCGAATCAAATAAGAAAGCGGCAGCAGCATGCGCGCCATTTCCTGCGTAAGTCCGTTCGTCCATTGCCACTTGTCCGGATAAGCTTCCATCATCATGCGGATCGCCTTCTTCGATGTTTCCAGCAGCGGCTCATACCCCGTCATGTCATATGCCCATAAATAACAAGCCCACAGATAACATTGGAAATGCGGCGAATAGTGGATAAAATCTTCCTCACGATAATGCTCCCAGCCGCGGCCATTCTCAAAATGCGCTGGATAAACGAGATGGGCCCTGCGATAACCATGCTTGCCGGTCGTGCGGTAGTTCGCCAAAATGCAGCGCAGCATCGCCTCATCCCAGCGATCATCATCCAACATGCGTGCCGTAAAAAGACTCGCCAGCAAAACCCGCGCATTGTCATCCCCGTAGAAAATAGGCGCCTGATCATACCAATTGACCAGCCCGTACACCGGCGAAACCGGATCCGCCTGCAAGAAGTTTTTATCATCTTTCCAAACGCTGTCCATCATTTCCGCAGCTATCCGCTTGCTGACCGGATCGCGATTTAAGGCCCACTCTGCCGCAAATGCCATCGCGCTTTCGGTGATGCAATCCGCCCTGTGCATATAAGCGTTTTGCAATTGTTTGCCTTCATGATCAATCTGCGCAACGTACCCTTCGATCGCCGACACTTTTCCGCGATTGGCAAACAGGGCATGATTTTTGAACCATTTTAACGAAAGCTGCCTCGCCGCTTCCTCTGCTTCCGCCAACACGGACTGTTTATATGAACTGCCGTCAGAAGCTGTATCTCTATTTGCGGCGGTTATGCCATATGTCTCTGATCTTCTATCTTTCTCTGCTGTTCCATCGCTCTCATTTTCTCCAGTTGACCCGCTTCCTTGATCCGCTTCAAAGCCTTTGTGATTACCGTATATTTTCTCTGGCCGCAAAGGTTCGTCCTTGCTGAATTGAACAATCACATGCGGGGTCCACTTTAGTTCCGGCACTTCACTGGTCGGATCGAGCCAACCTAAAATTCGCTTCCAAATTCCCGCCCAAGCCGCCTGCGGACCGTATCTGCCCGTCACAAACTGACTCAATTTTGTCGTGGAAACAAGCACTTCATGCCCCGGCAATTGGAACAAAATCAGATCCTTCTTCTCCGGCACTTCAAACGCCAACTGGTCATACCCAGCGACGCGGGCGATCATCATATGAGCAGCCATTTCCGCCTCATGCCGGGCGTCAATTCCATCTTCATCGGCAGCCACTTTAGCATCATGTCTTTCACTTGCCCTGTCTTCACCCGTAACAGTCTTGGCATCATGTCTTTCGCTTGCACTGGCTTCACCCGCAGCAACTCTAGCTTCATGTCTTTCGCTTGCCCCGTCTTCATTCACAGCAATCTTAACATCATCTCCACTGCCTGCCCTGTTTTCACCCATCGCAGCCAAACCTTCCCTTATCATAGGAATATGCCAGCATCCATGAACGGCCAAAATCTGCTTTTCTTTCACATCCGGCGCAAAAAAATCCGACGAAACGAAAACACGCTCCCACTCAGCAGCACGGGCCTCCTCCATTTTCCAGCCATGCACATAAGCCGGATATTCTGCATACACTCGCAGCGATTTTTCACAAATTTGCCTCAGCAGATGTTCATCCAGCCAAAGCTCAGCCTTCGGATAATGATCCGCCATAAGCAGCAACCCCGAATTGTCAGGCGTTTCATTCACTGCCGTTATTACATCGTCGTATCGTTCCAATGCAATCCCTTGCTCGCTTAACACTTGGTACAAATCGTTATGCTTTGAACAACAGATGCTGATTCTCATCCTTTCACTCCTCCTCAAGTAAAAAACAATGTTCTAATGGCAAATTTTCAAAACTGCCGCTCATGCCTGCATTCCCAACCTGCATGAATTCGCAGCCTCTTTTCGATCATCCTGCCGCTGCTTTTCTATTTGCCTGCCGCTGCTTTTCTATTTGCAATCTGCTTCATTCCTATGTACTAAATTTTTACAAAATTATCCACAACTATCCACTGAACATTGGGGATAACAGCCGTAAACTCGTGACCAACATACTTGCACCCCCAAACTGAGCATTCGGGATAACAGCCGCAGACTCGTGACCAACATACTTGCACCCCCAAACTGAACATTCGGGATAACAGCCGCAGACTCGTGACCAACATACTTGCACCCCCAAACTGAACATTCGGGATAATGATCCTAAGCCTTGAGAAACAAACGATCCGCCCGCACCCCCCTGCTTTGAATCTCTCTAAATCAATCAAATTCCGTCCATCAAACGCTGCAACGGAATTCAGTCCGCCCCGCCGGATCCTGCCGGAAATGAACCGATTCATCCAGCAACTCGAGTCTATGCGAGGAAAAACAAAACTCCGGAAACTTCGAACACAGAAAAATAGAACACAGAAACAGCGAGCACAGAAACATCGAACACAGTGATCACCTCATCAAACAGACTTGAGGCATGCAAGCATCTAATACGAAACTAAGAAAGGGGGACAGCAGCCAGATGCCGAATGCCCGGCCAGCCGTCCCCGCTTGCCCAAGATCACTTCTTCACGCCTACTCATTTCCGGCTTTCAAAGCCGCAATCTCTTGATCTGCTTCCTCAGCCGTAACTCTGAGCGCCGTATTCACATCGACGATTCCTTGAGCCAAATCATACATCGTCCATTCGAATAAACTAGCGGCTGTGCTGCCATACGGCGATTCGTTCGGTGAAACCGCCGGACTGCTTTTCAAAATCAATGCATGAATATTTTTCCCTTCCAAAAACGGGGCATCTTGCGCGAAGGCATTTTTCACTTGTTCATTGCTTGAAATGGGAAAACCTATTCCAGGCTTAGCGATCCGTTCCGTCTGAAATTCATCGCTGGCCATATATGCGACGATATCGAACGCTGCTTCTTTATGCTTGCTGTAACTCGTCACATAAGCCAGCTGCAGCATAGGCTGCGATCCGACGCCCGGCAGTTCCGGAAATTCAGGCAACGTTACGATATCCCAGTTTAATCCCTCAATCTCAGTCGTTGGGTAAAAATAAGCGTACATTGCCGCCGTTTGGCTTGCGTTAAACAAATTGCGAATCGCTCCAAACGTTCTTTCTTTCAGCTCATTCCCCGGAATTTCAAAAAATCGCACTAAATTGTTCACATACTTCGACCAACGTTCATCACTGTTCAGCAGCGTCTTGTCTGTCTCCGGATCCACGAAAGGAACAGACAACTGATTGAGCCATGCCATATTGTAAAATTGCGTAATAAAGCCGCGGTATTGCACGCCGTCTTCTTCTCTCGTCATCGCGCGGGCAATTTCATAAGTCTCATCCCATGTCATGCCGTCAGTCGGATAGTCCTGCCCAAATCGATCAAACAAATCGATATTGTACATCAGACCGAGCACGTTCATCGAATAAGGCAATGCATAAATGCTTTCGCCGTCGCTGGACAATGATTTCACAGACTCCATGACGCCTGCATCAATCACGGATAAATCAAAATTTTTCTTCTTTATTATTTCACTCATGTCATGCTCCAGCTTAAAAGGCGTAATCAGACGGTAATGATTCAAATCAGCGTTTAGAAAAATATCAATCGGTTCACCCGCGGTAATAATGGAAGTAATATGTCCTCCCGGATTCGTGTCCGGCGAATGAACAAAATGTAAAGTTACATGCGGGAACTTGGCCGAAATCGCATCCCCGTATTTCTTCATAAATTCATCCGCAGAAGTTGCCGATGTCGGATCATACACGGTGAGTTCAACCGCTTCCGGTTCCGCCTCAGGCTCTTCAACCTTCTCCGGTTCCTCAGGTTCTGCCGCCGTCTCGCTGCTGACGTTTCCATTTTCTGTTGCTGCTGGCGGATTCTGTGCTGCAGGACTTTCTTTTTCCGCTCCCGAACATGCTGCCAATGCAGCCATCATCATGACCAAAAGAAACATGCACAGCCGCTTTTTCCCTAATTGCAACGGATTCAAAAGGCTTTTGAACATCATTTACACTTCCTCTTCATTCTGGAATTTTTGCAGTTCTCATTGCAAACCATCATGCAACGCACCATGCAGCCGATTTATTATGCAGCCGTCCATCACAGCAAAGATCACTTGCGCAGACCATTAATTTTGCCATAATCGCTTTAACAACGCGATGCCATTTCCAATCGATGCTTTTGCGGCATCCGACAATTCGAGACTGCCCCTTTCCAATGCATTCTCTGCCAGCGTCAGATGATGAAGCGCTTGCATCCATCTGCCTGCAGCATAATGATGTTCCGACTGCGCAAGATGATTCATAAGCACAGTCGATGCGGCATGACTGATCTCCCCTTCTGTCGTCAACTTCTCTACCGCATCCAATAGTCCATAAATCGATGCATCGCTGCCGATCAATGCTGGATCTGCGTAACGCCAAAGCTCATGCCTTCTTTCTTCTGCGCCTGGACGCATATACAAACGCCCGTCATCATCCTGAGTCAAATAACCCCACTCGTTTTCTTCGTCGAGAATGGTTACTTGCAAGTCATCAGCATCAATCCGGAAAAATTTTCCCCAAGCCGTGCCGTAAACGTTGCCGTCCTTGCCGACCAACATGAACGCATCCGTCCACAGCGTGCCGCGGTACTCGACCGGGAACAGCTCTTGCTCATGCATCACTTCCTGCCTTTCAAAATCGTAAATAAACAGCACGCCTTCATTAAATCCCCACAAGTTCCCGTCCGGGCCAATAATTAAAGAAGTCACGGCATCCTTGCCGGCGACCGGAACGATTTCCTGCACTTTTTCGCCCAGCTCGATATCCCAGACGAACAGCTTGCCTTCTTCAGAGGTCGGCGCCGGCGCGCCATAAGCACCCCAGATCGATGTGCCTCCATATACTTTGCCGTCATGATATGCCAACGTGATGACGCTTTGGTCTTGCACAATGTTTCTGTAAGTCTCTAAGGTGCCTGTCTCCGGATCATAGATGGCAAAAGCGCCGCCAAGCTGTCCATATTGCGGAACTGTGCCGATGAACACTTTGTTATATTCTTCTACGCCCAGCATCGCAAACGGCCGGTCTTGCAAACTGTCGCTCGGAAGCTGCGCAACTTCTGCGGGATTGCCGCTTCCCCAAGGACGAGTCGTGTCAAACTGTGCGATTCGCGCTTGCGGGTAAATGCCGAAATACAGTTTATCGCCAAGCACTGTGCCGCCTTCCGCCTGACTGATCCCCGACGTATGCGAAGCCAATTGTCCCGTTTCCGGATCATAAATCGCCATGCCGCCTTGACTGCCGGCAGCATAAATCTTCCCGTCCGGTCCTTTCGTCAGCGAACGCAGCAATATCGGCTGTCCCGGCGCATCAACCGGCGCGCTCTGAATGCTGCTGGCGGCAAAATTGTACGTCATTACGCGGTCATACCCCATATATGCGGACAACTGATAATCCGGTTCTTCTTCCGTGCCGACATTAAAAATGACCGGAGATTTCCAAGAATTGTACCGCCCCACTCGATAAACAGCCGTTGTTTCCCCTGACTCCAGATCGTATGCATGCAAATACGCGTCTCCCGGCGAGAAATAATACGCTTTGTCACCGTCTGGCGACGAGATGACATGTGCAGAAACGCCTGAAAGTTCGGATTCGATCTGTTTCGTCCATTTATCCATGACGATCATTTTTCCGGACTTATTCAGCTGAATAAAAAGTTTGTCTCCGATCAGATCAATGCTGTTCGGATACTCTTCCGAAAACCATTCGTCAGGGAGCAAATTATCGGATACCGTGCCCGCTGAAAGATCAATTTCTGCCAGTCGATTGTTTGTGCCTGTTCCGGCAATGATCAAATCTCGTTCAGCGTCATATACGAGCTGCCTTAAATAGCTCTCTCCAGCCACGGGTGTGCCGTGATCGGTAAACGTACCCGTTTCCAAATCAAGTTCAAATAATTTGCCTCTGGGATAAGTGCCGCCGTAAATGATTCCGTCCGGGCCATTGGCGAGATCAAAAATATGTGTTTCTCCTGCAATCGCTTGCCCGATCAGTTCCAATTCATCTGCTCCCGGCGTGTAGCGATACACTTCACCGCTGCCCGTCGTTCCGATATATACATTGCCGTCGGCCCCGGTTAACAGCGCCGATGTGCTCGTTGTGCCAGGAATATTCAAAATGTTTACAACCTCCAGCGTCAATGCATCAAAGACGACAAACTGCGCCGGCACCCCATTGATGCTTCCGCTGATATATTGTCTGCCGTCCGGACCCGTAAACGCCGCGCCGCCGATCCCAAGAATGCGCTTTAACGCTGTGCCGAGATTTTCGTAATACGGCTCCGCTGACGCCCCGCCCGCAATTTGCGCTTCCGCGCCTGCTTCCTCTGACCATGCGCTTGTTTTCACTGGCAATGCTTCAAATGCCCATTCCTTGCCTCCATCTGAATTTCCCTGCACAGCCGTCATGCACAAACATGCCAAAACAAAGATGAATACGAATGAAATCCCCTTTCTGCTCATCATTTTTTTCATCTGGCATCCCTCTTTTTAATTTTGTTACGCTGCCCTTCAATCCCGCGCATTCGACAGCAATGTTGTTTGAAACCGCATTCAAAAAA
>CALKAN010000417.1 GCA_937983035.1 uncultured Paenibacillaceae bacterium
CAAACAAATCAAGCGTCCACAAGCCTTTTTCATCCAATTTCGTTAACGCATCCCCATGCGATTGCGCGGTGATGACGCCTCGATGCAGCTTTCCGTCAGCATTTACAGCTATGTAGCGAAATTCAGGCATGAACACCACTCTTTCAGTGCATGAGAATTTAGATTATGAATCGAAACTCCTATAGTTATAGTTCTTGATTCCTATATATCAATATTCTATTAAATTGTAAAGAGTGCGTTGTTAAAATTACTAAAAATGTCAAATGTTTGTTTTAATTGCTTGTTACGCGCATCACTTGATCGATCGTTGTACAGCCTTGCACTGCTTTAGCGAATCCGTCTTTAATCATCGGAACCATTCCTTTACGCAAAGCGTGGGCCATATATTCACTGTCTGACTTTTTTTGCATGATCAAGGCACGCATCTCATCATCCAACAGCAGCACTTCATGCACTGCCATTCTTCCTTTAAAACCAGTCTGGCCGCATTCATAGCAGCCTGCTCCCCTGAACAGTTCCTTCGCTTCTATCTCATGCTGTTCGAGCAAAATGAGCTCATCTGCGCCCGGAGCATAACTTATTTTGCAGTTCGTGCAAATTTTTCGCACTAATCGTTGGGCGACGACGCAATTTAATGCCGAAGCGGCCAAAAAAGGTTCTACTCCCATGTCAATCAACCGGGTAATCGTGTTGACGGCATTATTCGTATGCAGCGTGCTAAGGACTAAATGCCCGGTCAAAGCAGCGCGAATCGAAATTTCAGCCGTCTCGCGGTCGCGAATTTCCCCGACCATGATAATATTGGGATCTTGGCGCAAAATCGAACGCAAGCCGCTGGCAAATGTTAATCCGGCCGCAGGATTCACTTGAACTTGATTGACGCCGGGAATGCGATACTCTACCGGGTCTTCAATCGTGATCAGATTGACTTCATCTTGATTCAGTTCAGAAAGCGCGGCATACAGCGTAGTAGACTTGCCGCTTCCCGTCGGTCCTGTGATGATTACCGCCCCGTTCGGCTGGTTGATTGCTTTTTTAAACATTGCAAGATTTTCGCTCGTCA
Source organism: uncultured Paenibacillaceae bacterium (assembly GCA_937983035.1). Lineage (GTDB taxonomy): Bacteria > Bacillota > Bacilli > Paenibacillales > CALAME01 > CALKAN01. The sequence continues at coordinate 1,064 of CALKAN010000417.1, forward strand.
TATTTAATCCGTTCAGATCTGAGATCGACTGACTGAGATCCAACAATCGCATCACGATCTTTTCGCCGTAAATCGTTGGCAGCGATGCGATGCGAATGTCAATATTTCGGTCATCGATCATCAGATTCATGCGCCCGTCTTGCGGCAGCCGCTTCTCAGCAACGTCCATGTCCCCCATGATCTTCATGCGGGCTGCCATCACTGCATGCAGGTGCAAAGGAAGAACGAACTCTGTGCGCAGCAAGCCGTCTATTCGATATCGCACATAAAGCCCATCAGCCTGTGGATCTAAGTGAATATCGCTGGCACCTAATTCAACGGCATGGCCAATCAATTGATTGACAGCGTAAATGACGGGAGATTCTTGACTCCGTTCTCCATGGCGGTGTTTTTCCCCTGACAACGCCCATGTAATTTGATCGATCATTTCATGCAGTTCATAGTGCCTTCTAACCATATGCAAAATTTCTTTCTTGCTGGCGATGACCGGTTCGATTCTCAGCCCTGTATGCAAACTGATTTCATCAATGGCTTGAACGTCCAATGGATCAGCCATGGCCGTAATTAATTTGCCGTTCTCAATCCGAAGCGGGATGGCTGCATGTTGTTTTGCCACTTTGCCGGGAAGAAGAGCAATCGTTTGACGGTCGATGCAATCGTTCGTTAATCGCACATGCGGAATGCCTAATTGTTTCTCCAATGCTTTTATGACTTGTTGTTCTGTGATTAACCCTTGTGAAATGAGCATGTCTCCCAAGCGCATGTTTGAGTTTTTTTGCTCCTGAAGCGCCTTTTCAAGCTGTTCTTTCGTAATGAGACCGGCCTCAAGCAGCAAATCGCCGATCTTTTTTCTTTTTTTCACACTCCCGCCCCCCTTCTTCATGCAGCATGAAAAAATGGTTTATTTACGTCGATTTACTATTTCATGCGTTTTTTGCCATTATTTAGTCTTATTATAAATGAAATTGGAACATGATTGGCATTAATTCAAGAGCGTTAATTTCCCTTGCTAAAAACGAGCATTTATGCTTTGACCGCATATTCTGTCATTGCTTTTGGAAAACTGACGATTGCAGGGTTTAGTCAAGCGAAAGGAGGGAGCAGCATGCCAAGACCTAATCCTGACGACCGTCGCGATAATGTTGAAAACTTGCAAAACATTATTGACAACACGATTAAAAACAAAGAAGAGACCGAAGACTATTTGCAAGCACATGCAGATTCCATGAGCGAAACGCAAATTCAACAAATGATGGAAAAAAACAAGCGGCGTGAGCAAAGCTTGCAAGGATTGCGCGAAGAAATTAAAGAAGAGGCGCAAGCTCGCCGCAATGAAATAGATTAACTGAACAAATATAAACTGTTCCTTCCGCAATTTGCTTGCAGAAGGAACAGTTTATGCATGCATGATCTTTATTTGGAAGGAATCGGAAAACTCCAAAAATCGCGGGCAACATATGCATTTTTTATATATTTGCGCGCTTCATCCAATAACCGTTCAACATCCGTCCCTTGATATCTGGAACTGATATGAGTCATCACCAACGTTTTCACTTGTTGTTCTTGGGCCATCTTGGCCACTTCCTCTGATGTGCTGTGATAATATTTGTAAGCCAAATCGGCTTTGTCGCCCGCAAAAGTAGCTTCATGCACAAGGACATCTGCTTGGTGCGACAATCTTCTCGAACCGGCGCACACACGCGTATCTCCCAGTATGGTTACAATCCGCCCTTCCTTCGGCGCCATGACATAATCGGACGCTTTTAAAATCCGGCCATCCGGCAGCTTCACATCATTGCCGTTTTTGATCTCTCCGTAAAGCGGTCCTGGAGGAAGACCTGCTTCTTTCAGCCGATCGCTTAACAATTTTCCCGGTTTGGGCTTTTCTGTAATGCGATAACCATAACTTTCAATACGATGTTCCAGCACGTCCGCTTCGACTGTAAACTGTTCATCTTCCATGACAATTCCAGGACTAATTTCTTCAATGATCAGCTCATAATCAAGCTGCGCATAACTTGCTTGAAGCACGTGCTCCACATAGCTGCGCAAACCGGGCGGCCCGAACAACGTCAACGGCGCATCCCCGCCTTGATAAGATCTCGATGTCAGCAGGCCGGGTATGCCGTAAATATGATCGCCGTGCAAATGCGTGACAAATAAATACTCTAATCTGCTTAGCTTGAGCGATGTCTTTAAAATTTGATGCTGCGTGCCTTCTCCGCAATCAAACAGCCACATCTTTCCTCTTTCGGCAGCCAGATCCAGAGCTATGGAAGTAACGTTGCGCTCTCGACTTGGAGAACCGGCTCCAGTGCCTAAAAAGAACAGTTCCATGTTTACCCCCTTTTGGCGCTGAATGCCAATCCGCTTTTCATGTGATTATCGTGCCCTTTTCTCAACATTGAAATACCTGGCTTCCGGATGAGCGAACACCATCGCTGATACCGAAGCTTCCGGTTCCATCATATACCCTTCCGTCAATTCAACACCAATTCTCTCCGGCCGCATCAATTCAAAAAGCAATGCTTGATCTTCAAGATTCGGGCAGGCCGGATAGCCGAAGGAAACGCGAATGCCTTGATACTTGGCCGCCAGGCGTTCTTTCATCGTCATTTCTTGCGGGTCAGGGAATCCCCATGCATCCCGCATCATATGATGCACCCGTTCAGCCATGCCCTCGGCAGCTTCCAGTGCTGCAGCTTGCAGCGCATGAGAGAGCAAATATTCGCCTTGTTCTTTCCATGCTTCCGCTTTTTCCCGAATGCCTTCCCCTGCTGTCACCACTAAGAAGCCGACATAATCCATTTCCCCGCTGTCCACCGATCTTAAGAAATCAGACAAACACAAGTAAGGCTCTGTTTGCTGGCGCGGGAACGTAAATGTCTTCAATACTTTGCTGCGGTCTTCCGGATCATAAATGATGATTTGATCGCCGTTGGATTGCGCAGGGAAAAATTGATACATCCCATGCACGCGCAAAATCCCTTCATCTTTAGCCAATTGAAAAATATAATCTAAGGTTTCTTTCAGTTCCAGCGCTTTGGGATCTTTCTTTTCCAGCAAGCTGTTTACCCTTCCCCGAAGACCTAAGTGGCTGCCTAACAGCATCTGCCAATTAATATACGGTATCACATGGGACAAAGGATAATTTTTGAGCACGTGCTGTTTTAAATCCGGCGGCGTGAACACGGGAACGTCTTGGGAAACATTCGACCGTTTCGGAATGGTTGCTGCCTCTGTCTGATTCGAGTTTTCGACCGATTCCTGCACATGGGATGCTTTAATTTTTCTCATTTGTTCGATCAAGGCGTTCCGCTGCTCCGGATTGCTTAATTTGTTCGCCAGATCCAAACCTTGCATCGCATCTTTCGCATACAGCACCATGCCGTCATATTCCGGCAATATTCTCGTATGCGTAAATTTTTCGGTTAAAGCCGCCCCGCCTACCAAAATCGGCACATCGATCCCGGCTCGTTTCAAATCTTGAGCAGTAACGACCATTTGCTGCGCAGATTTGACAAGCAAGCCCGACAATCCGATCGCATCCGGCTTTTCTTTCCGATATGCTTCAATCAACTGTTCAGGCGGCACTTTAATGCCCAGATTCACGATTTCATAGCCGTTATTCGTCAAAATGATGTCGACTAAATTTTTCCCTATATCATGCACATCGCCTTTGACCGTTGCTAAAATAATCTTCCCTTTCACCGCACTTTCTTTCTTTTCCATGTGCGGTTCCAAATAAGCAACGGCGGCTTTCATCGCTTCCGCGCTTTGCAATACTTCGGCGACGATCAATTCATTGTCATTAAACAGTCGTCCGACTTCCGCCATGCCTTCCATCAAAGGGCCGTTGATGATATCCAGCGGCTTATATTTCGTCAGCGCTTCATCCAAATCTTCGTAAAGCCCTTCTTTCGTCCCTTCGATGATATAATTGGCCAGCCGCTCTTCTAACGGCAAGTTTGTTTTCTTCTCTTTCTTCTCAACTTTCTTGTCTCGATAGAACGCGACAAACTCCGCTAAAGTCTGATCATTCGTATCAAAGATGAGCGCTTCGGCAAGTTTGCGCTCTTCTTCCGAAATGGAAGCATAGCGTTCCAGCTTTTCCGTATTCACAATCGCAAAGTCAAGCCCTGCTTTCGTGCAATGGTACAAATAAACGGAATTTAATACTTCCCTGCCGGCAGGCGGCAAGCCGAAAGAAACGTTGCTGATGCCCAGTATCGTTTTCGTTTCCGGCATCGCTTCTTTAATCATGCGGATCGCTTCGATCGTTTCCTTTGCAGAGCCGATATAATTCTCGTCGCCGGTGCCGATTGGAAATACAAGCGGATCGAAAATGATATCTTCGCCGCTGACCCCGTATTTGTTGACTAACAAATCGTATGACCGTTTGGCGATCGCCAGCTTTCCTTCACGCGTCACCGGCTGTCCGTTCTCATCGATCGTTCCGACAACTACTGCCGCGCCGTATCGGTGCACGAGCGGGATCACTTTCTCAAATTTATCTTCTCCGTCTTCCAAATTGATGGAATTAATGATCGACTTGCCTTGCGAATATTTCAGTGCTAATTCAATGACTTCCGGATCCGTCGAGTCAATGACGAGCGGTGCTTTAATTTTCTTCGTTAAAATTTGCAGAAATTGTTCCATGTCTGCCTTCTCATCTCGATCCGGATCCGCTAAGCAGACGTCAATCACATGCGCGCCGCCCTTAACTTGAGCGCGGGCGATCTCGGCAGCCTCTTCAAATTTCCCTTCAGCAATCAGCCGCTTAAATTTGCGCGAACCGATCACGTTCGTCCGCTCGCCTACGAGATAAGGTCTGTTCTCATCTTCAATATATACGGTCTCAATCCCAGAAACGGCAGCTGGATGATCCCCGGTTAATTTGCGAGGTTCATACTTGTCCAGCGTCTTCTTCAACACACGGATATGCTCGGGGGTTGTGCCGCAGCATCCGCCTGCAATGTTGAGCCATCCTTGCTGGGCAAATCCTTCCATCTTTTTCGCCAATGATTCGGGCGACTCATGATAATGCCCGTCTTCATCCGGCAAACCGGCATTCGGATAGCAGCTGATTGCCGTTCTCGCAATTTGAGCAAGCGTTCGAATATGGTCTGTCATAAATTCCGGGCCCGTCGCACAGTTCAGCCCGATGGAAATCGGCTTGTAATGCTCTAAAGAAATGTAAAAAGATTCAATATTTTGACCTGCAAGCGTCGTGCCCATCGGTTCAATCGTGCCTGATATCATTACCGGCAGTTCTTTGCCGGCTGCGGCAAATGCTCGCTGCACTGCGATATTCGCTGCTTTGACATTAAGCGTATCCTGAGACGTCTCAAGCAACAGCACATCCACTCCGCCGTCAATAAGCGCGAGTGCTTGCTCATAATAAGAATCCAACAGTTGTTCGAATGTGATGCCCCCGGTTACCGACAATGTCTTCGTCGTCGGTCCGATCGCCCCTGCGACATACCTCGGCCAATCTGGCGTGCTGTATTTGTCAACAGCATCCTTCGCCAGCCGTGCTGCGGCAAGCGTAATCTCTCGTGCTTTTTCTGGAATGTCATACTCGGCCAGAACCACGCTTGAAGACCCAAACGTGTTCGTTTCAATAATATCAGCGCCGGCTTCCAAATAAGCTTCATATATTTCTGTAATCAGGTCGGGTCGAGTCAAATTCAACATTTCGTTGCAGCCTTCCAAATCCGCTCCCCCAAAATCTTCTGCTGTTAAATTGTATTGCTGCAACATCGTTCCCATCGCACCGTCTAATATGAGTATTCGTTTGCTCATTGCTTCTTGCAATGTTGGCTTATGCATGATTGCCTCCTCCTTAACCCCAACGCTGAAGTCAGTAAAATATCAATGAAAATATACATTCATCGCATCAAAAAACATGAACATTCATCGCTGAATTGAAAATAATAATAAGAATAAGTGTATCAAATAACAAAGAGGTTTTCCATTTGTTCAATTAACTTTACCATATCATAATCCATATTTAATAGATAGGTTTTATCTGGATTAACATTTTCCCAAACAGTACCATCATTCTTTCCTGATTTCGATACGTGAAATTGTAAGCAAATCTGTATTTAAATCAAAAAAACATTCCTTATACTGGATAAGGCTCATCTGAGCTATCTAGTACGAGGAATGTTTCTGTCTTGTCTGATATTACTGTCATCGATTGTGCTTCTCGATCACTTCGAGCAGTTCACCCAATGCAGCAATCTCATAAGTCGGATTTGCTTCAACAGCTTCAGTCTTATGATGATTGATCCATACAGAAGGCATTCCGACACCGTTGGCTCCTTTGATGTCTGTAGTGAGCTTATCGCCAACCATCATCCCTTCGCTTGCATCAATGTCAAGCAAGTTCATCACATGTTCAAACAACGCTTTGGCAGGCTTCCCTGCGCCAAAATCGCCCGAAATGACAATATGATCGAAATATTGTTTCAGTTTGGGCTCTGCGTTTAATTTCTCCTGCTGCAAATCAGGGGAGCCGTTTGTAAGCAATAACAGCTTATAGTTGCCTTTCAGCGCATCAAGCACCGAGTAAGTATCCGGATAAACGAATGATCTGGCACGTCGCTCTGCCGGAAATCTTTCGCCTAATTGTTTCCCAAGCGCTGCATCGTCGATTCCAATCTTTCTCAAGCCGCGCGTCCACGCATCTGACCGATAGGACGGCACGGTTTCTTTCATGCGCACGAACTCCTCCGGCTTCTCGTCATTGAAATTTCCCCAAAGGCCTTCAAACGGATTGATTCCAATATTGCATGTGAAAGGGTAAAAATCATACGTCTCATACAGAGCCCGTGCTTCTTCCCTCACTGCAGCCTCCAGTTCCTCGGCAGACAGGGGATAATATTGCTTCGCCGCTTCACATGTTGCCTGAAATGCTTCTTTCACGCTTCTTTCATCCCACAATAAAGTATCATCCAAATCAAACAAAACAGCCTTCAGCTTCATGATTCATTTCCTTTCTCCCCGATGATCATTCACGCGTACAGCATGCTTCACCGCAAAATTCATTAATGCTGCGCTCATATCTTTAATCGGAAACAAACTCGGTATGCGGGTAAAAACCCATCGATGCTGTTTTTCTTTAATCACAATGACAATGCTGTCGTCTGCCAGCGTGATCTCTTCCACTTCCGACGGTTTCAACGTCACTTCCCTGTTTAATCGCTGCGTGGACAAATCGGAAGGGCCGACGGCAAGATAAGGGCGCTTAAAGAAAAAATACAGCGCAAGCAGCCAGTAGCTTCCGATCGCGACCAAATAAAACGCATCTCGATCTCCCAATGCATCTAATATAAACATAAAAAAGAAGGAAAGCAGCAAGAAGATGACGGGAAGAATGATTCTTCTGCCTTTAAACACCGTGCGTGCGCCTTGCTTTGAACCTTTTCCTTTGATGTCATTTTTGCGGATGCGTTCCATCTGCTTCTGATTTCGTTCAATCGTTCGTTCCCATTTGCGTGACAACGTTCATTGCTCCTTCATTTTGTTCGAAATATTATAGTCAGCGCGGCCTGGCGGTCAAGTTCCGCTCGCAGCTGTCAATCCTTGTCCACAAATCGTATGTTTTCCAATTGCGCCTTTAAATTTTGTCTGAAAATACGGATATATTTGCGGCGGAGCTCCTGCTGTTCTGCGGCCTCCTGCGGGGTCAGTCCGATCGTTTTCTGCTTTTTATAAAGTTCATTGATCCTTGCAATCAGCTTATTATCCATTGTGCAACCTCCCTGTCATGTAATAACTTTGACATGTACCGGGCGGCTTGTCAATATATAAAAACCGGGAGGGAAGCTGAAAGCGATTTGTTCCGTTCCGCTTATGCATGCCGTGCGGCAGCTACGGATTAGGCAGGCGAATTTGCATGCCTGATTGCAACGCGCCTGCTCGAATGCCGTCATTCAATTGTTCGATCAAATAAATATAATACGGGATGCTGACCGTGTCCGGCGCATAGCTGGATGCGATCGACCAAAGCGTATCTCCAGGCTTAATCTCGTAAATGGCATGCGCCTCTTCCGCCGACATCATCATCGAAGCGGCGTCAGATTGTTCCGCTGCGGCAGTTTCATGCGATCCAATCATCAAGACCGCAGCCAAGATCAGAATAACGATCAAAATCATCAGCATCGCGATCATCCGTAACTTTCGGCTGAACGCTGCATTGATGCGACCGTCATCTGCCGAATAAATGCTTGAATATGTCAAGGAAGTGGAATAGCAATACATACAATCAACCTCCAAACATCCGTTCTGATTATGTTGACATCAATATAACACGAACAAATGTTTTAGTCAATCGTTTTTCAAATTTTTTTCGAACTCACGTTTGTGAGAACTCCGGTTCTGTGGTATAATATTGCAATAGCAAATGTTAGAGAGATGGAGTGATGGAAATTGACGAAGCTTTCACCGCGACAACAGGCGATAATGGACTTTATTAAAAGCGAAGTAAGAACGAAAGGTTATCCTCCTTCTGTCAGAGAAATCGGCGAAGCCGTCGGGCTTGCTTCCAGCAGCACCGTGCACGGACATTTGGAGCGATTAGAAAAGAAAGGCTTGATCAGGCGGGACCCAACGAAGCCGCGGGCCATTGAAATATTGGAAGAAGACATGGATTCGACCGATACTTTTCGCTCATCCGTCTCTAAAGTGCCTCTGATCGGCAAAGTTACGGCCGGAGAACCGATCTTGGCCACGGAGAACATCGAAGACTATTATCCGCTTCCTCAACATATGGTCGGCGACTATGATGTGTTTATGTTGAGAATTCAAGGCGAAAGCATGATTAATGCGGGCATTATGGACGGAGATTATGTCATTGTCAGACAGCAGCAAAGCGCGCAGAACGGCGACATTGTCGTAGCCATGACCGAGGATCAAGAAGCAACGGTGAAGCGTTTTTATCAAGAAAAAGATCATATTCGCCTGCAGCCGGAGAATCCGGCCATGGAGCCGTTGCGATTGAAAAATGTTGTCATACTGGGCAAAGTGATCGGACTTTTTCGAGAATTTTGAATCCGCATACGCTGAAGACGGGCAAAGTTGACGTCAAAAAAGGCTGTTTCGAACATTTCGAAACAGCCTTTGCACATGTTTTTATATTCATTCATATCCGCTTTTTTTATTAATATACGGTTAAATACTGGTCTCTTTCCCATTCATGCACATGCGTACGATACATTTCCCACTCAATTTCCTTCAATTCAACAAAATGCTTCAACGCATGTTCGCCCAGCGCATCGCAAATGACTTCATTTTTCAATAATTCCTGCACGGCTTCTTCCAAAGTCGTCGGCAATTGCTCGATGCCGTCTTCAATCCGCTCTTCCTTCGTCATGGCATATACGTTCCGATCAGTTGGATCGGGCAATTCAAGCCCTCTTTCAATGCCGTCCAATCCCGCTCTCAGAATGACCGACAGAGCCAAATAAGGATTCGCTGCAGGATCGGGGCTGCGATGTTCCACACGCGTGCTTTGCCCGCGAGATGCCGGAATTCGTATCATGGGAGAGCGATTTTTAGCGGACCAAGCAACATAGCACGGCGCTTCATATCCAGGAACTAAACGCTTGTATGAATTGACGATCGGATTAGTGATGGCCGTATATCCTCTGGCATGCAGCATAATGCCGGCAATAAACTGTCGTGCCGTATCAGACAAACCAAGCTTGTCCGACTCATCGTAGAAAGCATTCTCTTCTCCTCTAAACAAGGAAAGATGGCAATGCATGCCCGAACCATTCACGCCGTAGATCGGCTTCGGCATAAAGGTCGCATGCAAATTATGCTGCCTGGCAATCGTTTTGACGACTAATTTAAACGTTTGAATTTGATCGGCAGCTGTAATCGCATCTGCATATTTGAAATCGATTTCGTGCTGACCCGGCGATCCTTCATGGTGAGAAGCTTCAATCTCAAATCCCATTTCTTCCAAAGTAAGCACGATATCTCTGCGGCAATTTTCCCCTAAATCTGTAGGAGCCAAATCAAAATATCCGCCTTCATCATTGAGTTCGTTTGTTACTCGGCCTTTCTCATCGGTCTTGAACAAGAAAAATTCCGGTTCTGAACCGACATTCATCGTTGTAAAACCCATTTCTTCCGCTTTCTTCAAATTTCTTTTCAATATTCCGCGGGGACATCCTGCAAACGGCGTGCCGTCCGGCATATATACATCACAAATTAATCTTGCGATTTTCGTATCTTGCACCCATGGGTAAATCAGCCAAGTATTTAAATCCGGATAAAGATACATGTCCGATTCCTCAATTCGCACATATCCTTCAATGGAGGAACCATCAAACATCATTTTGTTGTCCAAAGCTTTTTCGAGCTGACTGTAAGGAATTTCGACGTTTTTAATCGTTCCCAGCAAATCAGTAAATTGCAAACGGATAAACCTCACATTTTGCTCTTCAGCGATGCGCAAAATGTCTTCTTTCGTATAACCCAAGCTGATCTCTCCCCATCTCCTGTAATAATATTGACATTTTACTTAGAAGTGATGTGACTGTCAAATATGGCAGCTACAGCTGCCCATCCGTGATTAACCCCGATTCCTCCATCCTCTGAAGGCTGTGCAAGAGCATGTATTTAATATGAGAATAAGTTAATCCCCCTTGCATGTATGCCGTGTAAGGCTCCCGAATCGGAGCATCCGCCGTCAATTCCAAGCTTCCGCCTTGAATAAACGTTCCTGCAGCCATGATCACATCATGTTCATATCCCGGCATCTCTCCCGGCTCCGGCGTAACGTAAGCATCCACCGGCGAAGCATATTGCACCGATTGCACAAATTTGATCAGATGATCTTGACTCGTAAATCGAATCGCTTGAATAATATCGCTTCGATCATCATCCCATCTCGGCCTCGTTTCAAAGCCTAATCGTTCAAAGATCGCAGCGGCAAGCACGCTTCCCTTTAAAGCTTGTCCTACGAAATGAGGAGCGAGGAACAATCCTTGAAACATCGAGCGAACAGTGCCGAGCATCGCTCCGACTTCCCCTCCGATGCCGGGCGCTGTCAAGCGATTCGCCGCCAGCTCGACCAGCTCTTTTTTGCCTGCAATGTAACCGCCGGTTTCGGCCAGTCCGCCGCCGGGATTTTTAATCAGCGAACCGGCGATCAGGTCTGCCCCCGCTTCGCAAGGTTCGGTTGTTTCCGTAAACTCGCCGTAACAGTTATCCACAAATATGATGAGGTCGGGTCGAACGGACTTTAAGCGGGAACAAATTTCCGCAATCTGCTGATTGCTGATCGGCGGACGCCAAGCATATCCTCTCGATTTCTGAATGCCGACCACTTTCGTCTCCGGGGTCAGCTTATTGAAAATTTGTTCCCAATCTAAACTTTCGTTCTCCGTTAACGGCACTTCATCATATCCGATGCCGAAATCCCGCAGCGAGCCGGTTCCATCCCCTTCCTCGCCAATCACCTTGTATAAAGTGTCATACGGCGATCCAGTTATGTACAACAATCGGTCATTCGGACGAAGACAGCCGAACAACGCAGCTGCAATCGTATGGGTGCCTGAAGCAAAATGCGGCCGAACTAATGCGGCTTCTGCACCGAATGCGTCTGCATATACTTGTTCCAGCTTCTCCCGTCCCACATCATTATAGCCATAACCTGTAGATCCTTGAAAATGGTAATCGCTGATCTGATGCTTCTGAAAATATTGAAGAATTTTAAACTGGTTATGGTCAACGATTTGATCGATTTTTCGCCATGCCGGCTGTACAAATCGTTCCATTTCTTCAACGAATGCATGCCACTTATGTGAAATGTTGCTCATGTTCAATCTGACTCCTTGTAAGGCTCCAATTTCTTGCTCATCCGCTCATAGGCAGACGGATGGATGCGTGCTGTAATTTTCATCATTTCTTCATCATCATCGATGTCATGTTCCATAATTTCGCCCAATTCATGCAGCTGCGCGATAATATCGCCTTGCGAAAGCGGCACTTTAAAAGTTGCTGTTTGTCTCAATAACCGGTCTTGCACAGCAAGTTTCACCTTCTCGATATCTTCGCTGTCAAATGCGGAGATCCACATCACATCCGAGGACACAGCGGGCTTATTTGGCACCAAATCGGCTTTATTGTACAACACAAGCCTTTCTTTCGACGATCGACCACGATCATCTGCTGCTGGCGCACGGGCGATGAAGCATCCACGACATGAATGATCAAATCTGCTTCACACACTTCTTCCAAAGTTGCCCGAAATGCCGCAACGAGTTCATGCGGCAAATCTTGAATAAAACCTACCGTATCGGTCAGCAGCACATGAATGCCGCTCGGCAGCGTCAGCGTTCGCGTCGTCGGATCCAATGTTGCAAATACGCGATCTTCTGCAAATGCATCGCTTTGCGTCAGCTGACCGAGCAAAGTAGATTTGCCCGCATTCGTGTATCCGACCAGCGCCGCTTGGTATATTCCTTTTCGCCGTCTTCTTTCTCTGTACAAATTTCTGTGCCTGACCACTTCTTTCAATCGCATGTTCAAATCGGAAATC
>CALKAN010000418.1 GCA_937983035.1 uncultured Paenibacillaceae bacterium
TGCGCGTGCAGACGCATGTATTAAACGATATTGTGTCCGATGCAGTGGCGATGAATCCTCCGCCGACGGACAAAGGAAAAAGGCTTAAAATTAATTACGCGACGCAAGTATCGGTCCGGCCGCCGAAATTTGTGTTCTTCGTAAACGATCCGGAATTAGTTCATTTTACATATCGGCGTTATTTAGAAAATAAGATCCGGGATGCGTTCATATTCGAAGGTTCCCCATTATTTTTGTATTTTAGAGAAAAATCCAGGGATGAATAGAGAGGCGCGGACGTTTGATTTGATTATGAGGGGGAGTAGAGGAGCATGGAATATGCATTGCCCGTCATCATCGGGTATTTGTTTGGGTCCATCACATTCAGTTATTTGGCAGGAAAATTGCTGAAAGGAATCGATATTCGAGAGCACGGGTCCGGCAATGCCGGGGCTACGAACACATTGCGGGTGTTGGGAAAAGGACCGGGAATTGCAGTGCTGATTTTGGACATGGCCAAAGGAGCAGCGGCCGTATTGCTGGCGAAATGGATCGCTCCAGAGCTGGCGTGGATCCATGTCGCCGCTGCGCTGGCGGCTGTGGCAGGACATACGTGGCCGGTCTTTCTGCAGTTTAAAGGAGGGAAAGGAGTGGCGGCAACGATCGGTTCCGTCGCTGCATTATCCTTCTTTCCAACGCTTTTTGCCGGATTGGCAGCCATCGCAATTATAGCGCTTACAAGATACGTTTCATTAGGTTCGCTGTTATTGACGGCATGTCTTCCGGTGTTTATTCTTTTGGCCGGGGATGCCATGCCTTATTTTTATTTAAGCTTAGTGATGGCCGTGCTCGTTTGGTATCGGCATCGGAGCAATATTGCAAGGCTGTTGAATGGGACGGAAAATCGCTTAGGCGGAAAGAAAGACGCGTCTTAATGACAGAAAGGGGGGATTTCGTTGCACAGCAAAAAAGTTGCCGTCATTGCAGCTGGCAGCTGGGGAACGGCTTTGGCAAAGGTGCTGGCTGAGAATGAACATGAAGTTTGGCTGTGGGCCAGAAACGAAGATCAAGTCAATCATATGAATTTGCACAGGGAAAACCGCTATTTACCGGGTGTTGCGCTCCCGTCCAATATTCAAGCGACAACATCTTTGCAAGAGGCGGTTGATCAAGCGCATGTTGTATTGTTTGCAGCGCCATCATCTGCCATGAGGGAGATGGCGGCTCAAGTTCATCCGTTTGTGAATGAGGACGCATTGATCATTCATGCAACGAAAGGATTTGAACCCCGCAGTTTAAAACGAATGTCCGAAGTCATTGCAGAGGAGATGCCGCGCATAAATGCAAATGACATTGTCGTCCTGTCAGGCCCGAGCCATGCGGAAGAAGTCGCCGTCCAATGCCCGACAACCGTCGTTGTTGCCGCTGCCTCATTGCCGGCAGCCGAGAAAGCGCAGCTTTTGCTCATGAACCGTTATTTTCGCGTATATACGCATACTGACGTCATCGGCGTTGAGACGGGCGGAGCGCTGAAAAATATTATCGCGATCGGCGCCGGCATCTCTGACGGGCTTGGATTTGGGGATAATGCCAAAGCGGCTTTAATCACGAGAGGGTTGGCCGAGATTTCACGCTTAGGCGTCGCCATGGGGGCAGAATACGCGACGTTTTCCGGCTTGGCCGGCATGGGGGATTTGATCGTTACATGCACAAGCCGGCACAGTCGCAATTGGAGAGTCGGCTATGCTGTCGGACAAGGGAAACGCCTGGAACAGGCGATGGCTGAATGAGGGATGGCCGTCGAAGGGGTTCAAACGGCCAATTCAGCATATGAGCTGTCGGAAAAGCATGGCGTCAGCATGCCGATTACGGCTGAACTGAATCGCATTTTGTTTCATCATAAAGATCCGCGACAAGCTGTGCTGGATTTAATGGAGCGGGAACGCACGCAAGAAATATAAATTGCATCGCTGACACAGCCCACACTCCGCGAATGCTTCTGTCATAGGATAGTTGGAGAAGGAGGCTGGTGCATGTGTCACGCAAAAATATTTCAAAAGATGTGCTGAACGTGATTAATAAAAAGACGGGAAAAACGGTAACCCAAAAAGACATTCATAAATTGGCCGGAAACGTTAAGCCTTCAACGATTTCAGATGAAAACCAGTTGAGGCAGCTGATCAGGCAAGTGTCCAAGATGGCAAACGTTCCCGTTTCATCGGCTACGGAAAATGAAATTATCCAGGCCATTAAAAAAAGCGGCTTAAATCCGAAAAATTTAGAAGATATGATGAGCGTAATCTTGGGAAAAAAATAACGCAATTCAGAAACAAGCGTTTTGGGCGCTTGTTTCGCTTTTTTATGGATAAATAATCGTGTCTAACTTATGAACTTTTTGCAATGTTCCTTGAACGAGCCGCAATTTCTTTGGCATTTGACAGCGATGTAAGGTAAAATATAGACAAAAAAAGTGCAGGGGAAATAGACGATGGATGCAATGACAAAAATGTGGATATCCTTTCTGGCCATTGGCTTGATGGCTTGTTCGGCGCTGCTGGTGACATTTGCCCGAACGAAAACGAGAGGATGGATCAGAGCAATTCTAACAATTGTTGCATTTTTTCTGTTGATATTAGCGCTTATTTACGGGGCAGTCTCCATATTATAACACGCTAAGGGAAATGATGGATGAACGTAAACATTTGTTTTATGCCGGACAATGTGACCGTAACCGTGAAAAAGGGAACGACTTTGCTTCGCGCTGCGCAACAGGCACGGGTGCACATAAGAACGCGCTGCGGCGGCAAAGCGTCTTGCCTCATGTGCAAAGTGAAAGTCCTTGATCGCGAAGGCTGCAGCATGCCTGAAGCGAAAGAAATTAGAAAGCTGGGCGATTGGATCAACAGCGGCTATCGGCTGGCTTGCCAGGCGCGGGCTGTTTCCGCAGTGACGGTCGATATACCGGAAGATCCATTGAAGGCGGCGATTAGAAAACAATTGGCAGCGCAAAGGCAAAACGAACTATGACGGCAGAAAAGGAGCAGTATAGATCATGAAAAAACGTTTGCTGAACATTGGCTGCGCGTGCATGATCGCATTGTTGCTGGCCGGATGCATGTATCCGAACAATGCAAGAGGGGGACAGCATGTTTCGCCTAGAGAGTCTGCAGTTGTTGTACAAGCGGCGGTCGATCAATATTTGGCGGATAAACGCATTTTGCCCATTAAGACTTTTGACGCGAACACGGATTTTTACGAAAGATATGCAGTCGATATGAGAAAGCTCATTCAAGAAGGGTATATGAGCCAACCTCCCCCGGCGGCTTTTGAACGAGGGGGAAAGTATTATTTTGTCATCGTGGATCCTGAAGAAAAGCCAACGGTGAAAATGCTGGACATATCGATCATACAAAAAGCAGGGGAAGTTCAGCGCGCAGTTGACGATTACCGCAGAAAGAATCATGGCAAGCTGCCTTTAGGCCCCGAATTGTCTCTTAATTGGCATGACATTGATTATGAAGCGCTTCGAATGGCGCCTGTGGAGATGAAGAGCCCTTTTTCACCTCAAAATGTTGCTCTGATGATTCATAGAGAAGGTCAAGTGGCCGTAAATTACGCGGCTGAAATTATGAAATTGATTCAGCAGCTCAATATTGAAAATCCGCAAGAGCGGGCTGATTTAAGATCGTATCTGGCAGAACATTCTTACTTTGTGCCGGCCAAGTCTGTGCCGTACATATGGCAGGATGATCGGTCTGTCGCTGAACCATAGACTGCAGCATCGCTTGTGTTCCCGCATGAAAGCAGGATGATTCCTGTGTTTCATGCGGGATTTTTTATTATAAAAAAAGTCATATTCATTTGAGCGTCTCATATATTGTTACTAGTCCATCTGATTGTACGAACTACCATTGTAGGAGGGGATCTCTTTGGAAAAAGTGGATATCTTTAAAGACATTGCCGAACGAACGGGTGGAGACATCTACCTCGGCGTCGTCGGCCCTGTCAGGACTGGAAAATCAACTTTCATCAAACGTTTTATGGAATCGATTGTACTGCCGAATATAGCGAATGAAGCCGATCGGATCCGCGCCCAGGATGAGCTGCCGCAAAGTGCGAACGGCAGAACGATCATGACAACGGAGCCGAAATTCATTCCGAATCAAGCAGTGCAAATCCATGTGGATGAAGGTTTGGAAGTGAATGTCCGCATGGTTGATTGTGTTGGATACGCTGTTGAGGGCGCACAAGGCTATGAGGATGAAAATGGACCGCGCATGGTGAATACGCCGTGGTTTGAAGAACCGGTTCCTTTCCAAGAAGCGGCAGAGATCGGCACTAGAAAAGTTATTCAAGAGCATTCTACATTAGGAGTGGTGATAACGACCGACGGCAGTATTTCTGATATTGACAGAGTTTCGTACATTGAAGCTGAAAACCGCGTCATTTCTGAATTGAAAGAAGTCGGCAAGCCGTTCATTGTTCTCGTGAACTCCATTCATCCTCGAAGTGAACAAACGCTCAGCATTTGCAATGAAATCCATGAGACACACGACGTGCCTGTGCTCGCTGTCAGCGTGGAACAGATGGGCGAACAAGAAATGCTGCATGTCATGCGTGAAGTGTTGTATGAATTTCCAGTGCATGAAGTGAACGTCAACTTGCCGAGCTGGGTCATGGTGCTGGATGAGAAGCATTGGCTGCGCAGCAATTTTGAAGAATGCGTGAGAGAGACGGTCAATGACATTACGCGTTTGCGCGACATCGAACGCGTCGTCGGCCAGTTTGAACAATATGAATTCATTGAAAGAGCTGCATTAGCTGGAATGAATATGGGGCAAGGCGTGGCAGAAATTGATCTGTATGCGCCGGACGATCTGTATGATAAAATTTTGATGGAAATTGTCGGCGTGGAAATCAGAGGCAAAGATCACCTGCTTCAATTAATGCAAGAATTCAGCCACGCCAAAAAGGAATATGATCAATTTGCAGAAGGGATCGAAATGGTCAAAGCGACCGGATACGGAATTGCAGCGCCGTCCATGGAAGACATGCGCTTGGAAGAGCCGGAGTTAATTCGGCAAGGATCACGGTTCGGCGTCCGCTTGAAAGCGGTGGCGCCGTCGATACACATGATTCGAGTAGACGTGGAGTCCGAATTTGCTCCAATCATCGGGACGGAGAAACAAAGCGAAGAACTCGTCCGTTATTTAATGCAAGACTTCGAAGAAGACCCGGTGAAAATATGGCAGTCTGACATTTTCGGCAGATCGCTGTACTCGATTGTCCAAGAAGGAATTCAAGGCAAAATGTCCACGATGCCGGATAATGCCCGGTATAAGCTGCAAGAAACGCTCGGCCGCATCATTAATGAAGGTTCCGGCGGTCTAATCGCGATCATTTTGTAGCTTGTAAAAGGTCAAAAAAATATGGTAATATGAGACCGCCCTGTGAAAAAATTGGGGCGGTTTTTTGAATTGTTATTTTTTCATTCACAATTTTTTGCAATAATTCATTTGGCACTTGAAATCCTTCATTTCCTGTATTACTATAAATTTATTGTTTTTGTCATTAAGATGTATAATTTCATGATATTCAGTAAAAACAGTAGATAAAAGCAACTATCAGGGGGAGGTGAACGAGAATGAACAAATCAGAGTTGATTGCCCAAGTAGCAGAAGTTGCCGACCTGCAGAAGAAAGATGCGGCCAGAGCCGTTGAAGCAGTATTTTCAGTTATTTCTGATGCTTTGAAAAACGGTGAAAAAGTACAATTAGTAGGTTTCGGAAATTTCGAAGTTCGCGAACGCGCTGCCCGCAAAGGCCGCAATCCTCAAACAGGTGAGGAAATCGAAATTGCCGCAAGCAAAGTTCCTGCTTTTAAACCGGGCAAAGCATTAAAGGAATTGGTCAATTAATCAGGACATACATAGCCGCGGATTTCCGCGGCTTTTTGTTGGCTTTTTTGGAGAAAGCGCGGATGGGATTGACATTGCTTAAGAACTGTTTTCAAATCTATCATAGATAAACATCGGGGTATGGCGCAGTCTGGTAGCGCGCACCCTTGGGGTGGGTGAGGTCGCAGGTTCAAATCCTGTTACTCCGACCATCAAAACAGACATCGTCAGGCACGATGTCTTTTTGTTTGATACATACGATCGTTTCCAACATGCGGTCTCGATTGATATAACCTTCTTTCAAAGGGGATATGATAATGGCAGATCATTACGGCGAATATTTTGTGGTGAAAGCGAAAGAAGACGGCGTGCAAGTCATCGGATTAACCAGAGGAAGAGACACTCGGTTTCATCACACGGAGAAACTGGATAAAGGAGAAGTGATGATCGCGCAGTTTACGGAACATACGTCAGCGATTAAGGTGCGGGGCAAAGCGGTGATCTACACGAAGCACGGAACTGTTGATAACGATGAAAGTTAAAGCAGGCATAGCCTGCATTTTTTAATTGTACAATGGTTGTAAGGAGGGAGATGCGATGAAGCGGTTTTCTCGTATTGGCCTTGCAGCCGTTTTTTCGATTTGCATTGCGTTAGGATTGTCTGCCGTGATGCATGGTTTCGATTTGAATCGTTCGACGGTTCCGTCCGAGCCGATTCATTTGACCGATCATAATTTGGTCGATTTTATCAGTCAGGTGCAGATGCAGAATCGAATTTCCAGGGTGGACTGGACGGAGCCGGTGCTGATCATTGATTTGAAATGGCCGGAAGAAGCGGCTCGTTCCACGTTGTATGATGATTATGCGCAATTGCTTTCCAATGCGTTTGTTCAGACGAAAAATGTGGACCGTTTGTTTATCCGAGCGCTCGAATGGAGGGAAGATGACCGAAGCGAGCTGAAGGAATGGCTTCAGGCGGATCGGGAACACTTTTTTATGCAAGATTATGCGGATTGGACAAATCGGGAAATCACTTCTGAAGGTTGGATCAAGCAGCGGTTTGAGTTGAAAGGTTCAAGGGCGTGACATTGTGCTTGCAGCAATGAATTATGCTATAATATTTTAAATGCATTTAGGATTTGTTTCACGACAAGACACGGAGGCTGTTTATGGATTCTTATCAAGTACCGGATATGGCAAGAAAATACATTGAATATGACATGATCCAAGCGTACGCGGAACTTCCGGAATATTCGCATCACCGCAGTCGGCTGCTTTATTCTTTTTTGAATAAAAGCAGCATTTTCAAGAAACACAGCGAACTGTACACGCTCGCGGCGTCATTAGTCCAGTTAGGCCTGGACACCCATGACCGCGTTGAAAACGAGACGGGAGACATGGGCGAAAAAAAGCTCCGCTCCAAACAATTAAAAGTGCTGGCAGGGGACTATTTCAGCAGCCGATTTTATCAACTGTTGTCTCATGCCGGTCAAATTGACGTGATTCGAAAGCTTTCATGGGCGATTTGCGAAGTCAATCGGATCAAAATCAATTTATATATGAAAATGAAGCAGCTGAAAGTGACCGCGGAAGAATATTTGCATCAAACGGTGGAAATGAACTCCAAGCTGTTTTTATGCTTTTCTCATTTCATGGACGACCTGCATCGGAAAGAATGGCCTGACATTTTGTACCGTTTTACAAAGTGCGAGGTGCTGTTGGAAGAGCTGAAACGGATGGACAAGATGGAACAAATTACGCACAGCTGGGCTTATTGGAGCTTGTTGCAGCAGGCGGATCAGGAAGAACGAACCAAAATATGCCGCGGGAATGAATTTGATTTGCAGCGCATGCTGGAGAAATACCGCATCCGCGAGCAGCTTCTCCATCTCACGCAGATGCAAATTGATGAATTGCAGAAGCAGATTTTGCGTTTTGACTCCGAAAAAGTGAAAAGCGAGTTGAGCAGTTTGGGTGAATCGCTGATTCATTCATTTACATCGTTAAAATTACTTAAAGAAGTGTAAGGTGGAGTTGCAGGTGGAAGCCAAATCCAAAGAAAAATTCGTACATTCTGTTTTTGAAAGCATCGCGCCAAAATATGATTTCATGAACGATCTGTTGAGTTTTCGCAGACATAAAGCATGGCGCAAATTTACGATGAAGAAGATGGGCGTGCAGCAAGGCCAATCCGCAGCTGACATTTGCTGCGGCACTTGCGACTGGACGATCGATCTCGCGCTTGCAAGCCGCGATGGAGAAATTGCAGGATTGGATTTCAGCGAAAACATGCTGGAGATAGGAAAACGGAAGCTGGCGGAAAAAAATTTGGACGGGCAAGTGAAGTTAGTGCAAGGCAATGCCATGGAGCTTCCTTTTGCCGATAATTCCTTTGACTTTGCCACGATCGGATTCGGTCTGCGCAACGTGCCGGACATCAAGCAAGTGCTGCTGGAAATGAAACGAATCGTGAAACCAGGCGGCAAAGTCGTTTGTCTTGAGCTGAGCCAGCCTTTATCGCAGCCTTGGAAAGGGATGTATTTTTTGTATTTTCGCCATTTGCTGCCGCTGCTTGGCAAATGGATTGCGAAAAGCTATGAACAGTATCGCTGGCTGCCGGAATCGTTGGCTTCCTTTCCAGATTACAAGGAACTGGCGCGAATTTTTGAGCAAGACATCGGACTCCAGCAAGTGGAAGCTTATCCGCTGACAGGCGGCATCGCAGCTCTTCACATTGGGGTAAAAGGAGCACATCAGTCATGATCAGCAAAGTGAAAATTTTTATGGAAATGATCAAGTTTGAACATACGATATTCGCTCTGCCATTCGCTTTTATGGGAGCGATGCTCGGTTCGGTCGTCGTTGCGGGTGCTTTGCCGAGCTGGGCGCAGATTGGATGGATCATCGTCGCCATGGTTGGAGCAAGGAGCGCTGCGATGGGATTAAACCGCCTCATAGACGCGAAGATTGACAAGAAAAATCCTAGAACTGCTGGAAGAGCCATTCCGGCTGGAAAATTATCGGTTGCGGAAGTCATCGTGTTTGTCATCATATCTTTTATATTTCTTTTCATCGCTGCATACCAATTGAACACGCTGGCGATGCAGCTGCTGCCGATTGCCGTATTCATGCTTGTATTTTATTCGTATACGAAAAGATTCACATGGCTCTGCCATGTATTTTTAGGGCTGACGATCGGACTGGCTCCATTGGGCGGATGGGTGGCGGTGACCGGCCAGATCGACATGGTTGCCATCATCTTTTATTTGTCCGTCGCTTTATGGACGGCTGGGTTCGATATTATTTATGCATGCCAAGACATTGAATTTGACCGCAAAGAAAACATCTATTCCATACCGAGCCGATTTGGGCTGGAAAAAGGGCTGGCGATTGCCAAAACATTTCACGCAATTACGGCTGCCGGCTTATTCAGCTTGGTCTTTTTGACGGATTTGAGCTGGCTTTATGTCGTAGGCACAGTCATCGCCGCCGCCATTTTGTTTTACGAGCATCGTCTCGTATCTCCAAACGATCTGTCCAGATTGGATGCGGCATTTTTTACGATGAACGGAACGTTGAGCGTCGTCGTGTTTGCATTTGCGTGCATTGATTTGGTGGTGAGATTTGGATGAGAGAACATGAAGAAAAAGGCCGCTGGGTCATCGGCATGACTGGAGCAAGCGGCGCTTGTTACGGGTTGAATTTGTGCAAGCAGCTGCTGTCAGCCGGATATGGCGTCGACCTGATCATTACGGATGCGGGTTGGAGAGTATTGAGAGAAGAAGAAAAATGGGATGTTTCCAACCGTCAGGAAAGTTTGCGGCAATATTTTGCGGAGGAAATGGACAGGCTTCGCGTTTATCCTGTTCGCGATGTCGGCGCCTCTATCGCAAGCGGCACGCATTTGGTAGACGGCATGTGCATTATTCCGTGTTCCATGGGGACGCTCGCAAGCGTTGCTCACGGATTGTCAGACAATTTGCTGGAAAGGGCAGCGGATGTGATGTTGAAAGAGAAGCGTCCGCTCATTTTGGTGCCGAGAGAAACGCCATTAAATGAAATTCATCTTCGCAATATGCTTGCTTTAGCTCGCATGGGGGCTACGATATTGCCTGCGATGCCCGCCTTTTACCAGCATCCTGAGACCATTTCCGATTTAGTTGATTTTATTGCCGGTAAAGTGATGGATGCGATGAACATCCCTCACCGACTATTCAAAAGATGGGGAGAGACAGATGGAGCAAACACCGATTCGGATTGGGGAGATTAAATTCACCAATGTGTGGCCGATCTATTTTCATTTCCCTAAAGAAAAGTTTGCCGAAGAAGCGGAGTTTATTACGCAAGTGCCTGCTGAACTCAATCGTGCCATGCGAAAAGGGGAAATCGACATGGGCGCGATTTCTTCTTTTGCATTTGGACAAGCGGAGAACAGCTACATCCTGATGCCTGATTTGTCTGTCAGCGCATATGGCGCTGTGAAATCGATCTTGTTTTTTCATAAGCGGCCATTGGAAGAGCTCACGCATGCCCGCATCGCGCTGCCTACAACATCCGCGACTTCGGTTCATTTATTAAAAATTATATTGAAACGATTTTATGGAGCGGATCCGCATTATTTTTATGCAGCTCCTGATTTGGACATGATGTTAAAAGACGCGGATGCCGCATTGCTGATCGGCGACCATGCCATTCAAGCGAAGTGGAAGCGTCCCGATCTGCATGTGACGGATTTGGGAGAGTTGTGGAAGCAATGGACCGGCTGCTGGATGACATTTGCTGTTTGGGCCATTCGCAAAGAAACGGTGCGCAAATACCCTGCATTGGTGCAACGCATTTTGAATGCTTTTCTCGCTTCCAAAGAGAAAGGGATGCGCAATTTGAAAGAGATTGTTGACGAAGCGGTGCGCAAGCTGGGCGGCACGGAAACTTACTGGCACGATTATTTCAGCAACTTGAATTTTGACTTCGGCCCAGAGCAGCAAGAAGGGCTGTCCTTGTATTTCCGTTACGCCAAAGAGCTCGGTTATATTCGGAAACCGGTTGAACTTCAGCTGCTGCCCAAACAAGAGGTTATATAAAGGGATAGGTGAAGCGATGAAACTGTTAGAAATTTATGCCAGGCTGAAAAGCGACATTCAATATATCGAACGGGAATTGGAGCTGTTTGTCCAATCGGACCATCAACTGTTAAACGAAACGTCACTTCATTTGTTAAAGGCGGGCGGGAAGCGAATCCGACCTGTTTTTGTGCTGCTCTCAGGCCAATTCGGCAACTATGATCTGGAAAAATTAAAGTATGTGGCTATTCCGCTGGAATTAATACATATGGCCAGCTTAGTCCATGATGACGTGATTGACAATGCAGAAACAAGGCGAGGCCAGCTGACGGTAAAATCGAAATGGGACAATCGCATTGCGATGTACACCGGCGATTATATTTTTGCCAAAGCGCTCGCTGCGGCGACCGAATTAACGGACCCGGTCATTCATCAAATCCTCTCAGAATCAATGGTTAAAATGTCGATCGGCGAAATCGAACAGATCCGCGATTTCTTTAATATGAATCAAAGCGTTCGCCATTACTTGCTGCGAATCCGCAGAAAAACGGCTTTGTTGATCGCGGTAAGCTGTCAGCTTGGAGCGATCGCTTCCGGAGCAGCAAAGAAGTTTGTAAACCGGCTGTATTCGTTCGGTTATAATGTCGGCATGGCTTTTCAAATCAAGGATGACATTTTGGACATCATCGGCACGGAAAAAGAGCTGGGCAAGCCGCCCGGCAGCGATATCAAGCAAGGCAACATTACTTTGCCGGTGATCTATGCTTTGGAAGAGATGGATATTCAGGAGAAGCTGTTTTCGGAAGTGGAGCGGATCCGATCGTTGGACGGACAAACGGATGTGAGCGGATTTCTCGAGATGATCCGATCCAGCAGCGGGATTGAAAGAGCCGAGGCGCTTGCGAATCAATACATTGACAAAGCGATTCGCGCATTGCAAGATTTGCCTGACAATAAAGCGAAGCGAAATTTGATCGACATCGCATATTTTGTCGGAGAGCGATCGTATTGATCAAATATTATTTGCGAAAAGCTTCGAACATGTATAAAATAACGCTAGCAAGTCAGGTTGCTGAACTTTTCATTCACAATGCAATTGATGCAAAGCGTGCAAATTTTTAAATTTGGCAAGGATTAGGAGGAAATGCAAGATGGAAAGAACTTTTTTGATGGTGAAGCCGGACGGTGTGCAGAGAGGTTTAATCGGAGAAATCGTGAGCCGCTTTGAAAAGAAAGGATTCAAATTAGTGGCAGCGAAATTTTGCCAACTGACCGAGGAACAAGCGTCGAATCATTATGCCGTACATAAAGACAAGCCTTTCTTTCATGAATTAATTGAGTTTATTACTTCCGGCCCTGTATTTGCCATGGTTTGGGAAGGAGACGACATCATCCAGCTTTCCCGGAAAATGATCGGCAAAACGAACGTGCTGGATGCTGAGCCCGGAACGATTCGCGGAGATTATGCATCGCACACGAATTACAATTTGATTCACGGTTCCGACTCCCCCGAAAGCGCCCAAGCGGAAATCAGCAACGTCTTTTCAGATGATGAAATTTTGAATTATGATAAAGCGATTCAAATTTGGATTTAAATGATGGAAGATCAAGATTACGGTTGGTTTGTCCAGCAAATTAAACAAACCATTTCCATTGATCTTTCTTTGTATAAGTCGAAACAGATGAAAAGACGGCTGACGACGCTGATGATCAGCAGAGGGTACAGTCATTTTAAACCGTATTATGAAGCGCTCATGCAAGATTCGCAGCTGATGAATGAGTTTTTGGATCGAATTACGATCAACGTGTCGGAATTTTGGCGCAATCCGGATGTTTGGCGCAGGCTCATCCAAAAATTCATCCCGGAATTGAGTTATCGTTCACCGCGTTTAAAAGTTTGGAGCGCTGCTTGTTCTTCAGGCGAGGAGCCGTATACGCTCGCGATGATTTTTGATCATTTAGGCATGTCCAATCAAGTCGAAATTTTGGCTGCGGATTTGGACAAAAACATGTTGGAGAAAGCAAAAACAGCTGTTTATCCTGCGCAATCGGTTAAAGAAGTTCCTGAAGAATACTTGAAAAAGTATTTTAGAGAACAGAATGGAATGTATCATTTGGATGCTGCATTAAAGCAGAACGTGCGTTTTTCTCAAATGAATCTTTTGTCAGATCCGTTTCCCGAGAAGCTGGATCTGATCGTTTGCAGAAATGTGATGATTTATTTTACGGATCAAGCGAAGCAAATGTTATATCTCAAGTTTGCGCATGCGCTGAAGCCGGGCGGCATATTGCTCGTAGGCAGCACCGAACAGATTTTGCAGCCGGAGCAGTATCAATTCGAATCCGCGGATCCGTTCTTTTATCGAAAAGTTGGATGAGCGGTTGATCTGTCATTAGAAACGGTTCATGGTTCTGATGCGCATGTTCATGTTATGGTATAATAAACTTTTAAGCATTAGAAAGCTGCGCCTGCATTAGGCGCGGCTGCAGAAAGCGAAGAACAGGACGGAGGATGAACGTCAATGAGTTTAAGATATTTAACGGCCGGTGAAACCCATGGCCCGCAGCTGACAGCGATCATAGAAGGCATGCCTAGTCAGCTGCCTTTTTCGTTTGAAGAGTTAAACTATCAGCTGCGCCGCAGACAGAAAGGCTACGGCCGCGGAAGCCGCATGCAGATCGAACAAGATACCGCCCAAGTAGTC